>JADYYL010000202.1 GCA_020853655.1 Deltaproteobacteria bacterium | reverse complement strand
GAACCACTCCTGAGGTCTATTCTTGAGCGCTCAACTTCGTTCTCCCTCTTCTGCTCTCCCCCAACCTGACGGCGGCCCCACGAGCCGCGTATCAGCTCGAGCGTTCCGGCTGGGAGCATTCTGCATCCTTGCGCTCAGTTTCATGCTGCGATGCGTGTGGGTGGTGAGTATGGCATCGCAGCCATTCGCGGTCATGGACGGCGATGGGGCAGACTACTACGAGATGTCGCGACATCTCATGACGCATGGCGAGATTGTCGCTCCTCGGTCGGATACCTCCGGGTTTACAGGTCCGACGGCGACGCGGCCACCTCTCTATCTCTTCTTTGGCGCGGCGACGTTGGCCATCGCAGAGAGGGCACTCACAGGAACCGAACTTCCGGATTTCGCCGCAGTACTTCTGGTGCAAGCGGTTCTCGACACCTTCACAACGTTGCTGGTCATGACCCTGACGCTGCAGCTCGTGAAAGGTCCACAGGGACATGTCGCCGCGCTATTCGCCGGGTTCGGATACGGAGTGAATTCCTACGTCTCTCTCTATACCGGGCTGTTCCTCAGCGAGACGCTCTTCATCTTCTTGCAGACCGCGAGCCTCGTGGCCATCGTGCACGCTTGGCGAACGGATCGCATGTTGTCGCTTGTTGGAGCAGGTGTGCTTCTTGGACTCGCGGCGCTCACACGACCGGTGGTGCTCTTCTTTCCGCTCGTTGTCGCTGCCTGGTGGATTCTTCGGCCACCGACGGACACGTCCAGAAACTCTGTTACGCGCGTCGCGACCGCACTCGTTTTCTTACTGGCATTCGTGCTGACGCTCTCGCCGTGGATGATTCGCAATCGGATAGTAATGGGGAAATGGATCACGATATCCACTGTCGGCGGCCAAACCTTCTACCGCTCCAATCATCTCGAGTCCGATGGCCAGTGGAAGCGACTGCCCGTTCCTCCAAGCGCTCCCTCGACCTCGGAGGCGGATCTCGACGGCTACTACTATCGCGAAGGGATCGCTTTCGTCCTGGCTCATCCTTCGCTCTCGCTCAAGAACGCAGCGAAGAAAGTTTTACGACTGTACTACGTCTTCTACCCTCAATATGATTTCTATTTCGGTATCACGTTCCTGCTCGCCATTCCGGGCGTGTGGCTCACGTTTCGCGCACATATCAATCGGAGTCTGGAGCTCCCACTTTTGCTCATCGCCTATACGACTCTCCTGACGGTCGTGTTCTGGGGAACTCCGCGATTCAGAGCGCCGTTAATTCCATGTTTCTTGATATTCGCTGCTCTCTACTGCGCTCAGCGGGTCTGGCCTCTCGCTCCGCACTTTCGTTCGCGCCACGTGTTTTTTACGGCCGCGGTTTGTATCGTGAATGTGCTTCTCGCGTCCTACCCACGGGTGGGACAGAGCTTTGTGAAGTCGATCTTCCCGTAAGGACTGAGCATGGTGCGATTTCTTCAACAACTTCTTGTACCCGCACTTCTCCTATTCGCGAGCATCGGGCTCATGGTCGTCGGTGCAGAGGTGTTCCTTCGCATCGCCGATATCTCCTACCCCGTGTGGTATGTTCCCGATTCCATCACCGGGATGGCGCTTCGTCCTGGAGCAGAAGCCATTCAGCGGCGCGAGGGCTTTGGACGAATATCGATCAGCAGTGCGGGATTGCGCGACCGCGAGCATGCGCTCGAGAAGCCAGCCGGAAAATATCGAATCGCGATCCTCGGTGATTCATATGCGGAAGCGGTCCAGGTCGATGTCGAGCAGACCTTTTGGAAACTTCTTGAACGTCAGTTATCGGCGTGTTCTCGGCTCGCGGGAAGAACTCCGGAAGTTCTGAACTTCGGAGTATCCGGCTTTAGCACCGCTCAGGAGCTCCTGACATTTCGTCATAAGGCGCGCACATACTCACCGGATCTGGTGCTCCTCGCGTTCACGAGTGGAAACGATGTTCGAGATAACTCTCGCGTTCTCGACGGGGATAGCACTGTCCCCTATTTTGTCGTGTCCGACGGACGCCTGACTCTCGACGATTCGTTCCGCGGCGATCCCGCGTTCCGCGCCCGAGAGTCTTTCGCGGCGGGAGCGTTCCTCAGCGCGCTTCGATATTCACGCACATTGCAGCTCATCAACGAATTTCGCCGCGCGGTGAAGTCCGGAGAACTCGCGCTCTTCAGCGCGCAGCCGACGGAGAACCTTCAGAAAGGCGGAGAGGAGTACCAACCCCCTCACAACAGCGATTGGGCACAAGCCTGGGACACGACGGAAGCACTGCTCTCTCAGATAAACTCCGAGGTCCGAGAGAGCGGCGCTCGTTTTACTGTGGCCACACTCAGCAATCCTGGGCAGGTAAATCCGAGCAAAGATGTTCGAGAATCACTCGCTGCTCGACTCGACGTGCCGGATTTATTCTATCCTGAGCGAAGAGTTGCAGCTCTCGGGATGCGCGAGGGATTCCCCGTATTCAATCTCGCACCTCAGCTCCAACAGATCGCTTCTGAACGCGAAATCTTTCTCCACGGATTTGAGGACGCTCCTGGCGCCGGACACTGGAACGCTGAAGGGCATCGTATTGCGGGCGAACTTCTCGCCGAAATGCTCTGCAACAACGTGATTGAATGACGCTGTTATCAGCACTCTTCTGCAACCGACGCGCTCAAGCGCGACATTTTCTTCGTTCGTTTTTTGGAAGCTTCGAACGATGTTTGGTATATTCCCGTCTCGTGACTGGAGAGACTCGCCGCTGAGTAGTACGGAGAGTGACGAACTGGAGAGGCTGGTGTGAAGCAGGTGCGCTTCGCATTTACTTCTCTGCCTCTGATTCTCGAGACGCTGTTCCGAACGATTCGGATCTCTGCGTGACTCGAGGTTTGGAGCAACCATCCATCGTCGTTTGTATCCGCATCTATCCTATCGGTAGGTTTTGAGCCTCATACGCCCATTCTCTTTCTATTGTCTCTTCCGCCGAGCACTCCGCATCGGGCGACCAATGTCGATCGGCGCGGCTATCGCCCTCGCCACCACGCTGGTGACGACGTCCGGGTGCTTGCGCTACACGCCCTCACACGCCGAGATGACTGCGAACGCCGAGGGCGAATCACCCGAGACAGATTATCTCGACCCTTCCGCATTTGAGGCGTATGAGCTCGCCAACCAGCGTCGGCTCGAGGCGATTCTTTCGGAGCGACCCGATGCCTCTCCTCCAGGTGTGTATCTGATCGGGGACGGAGACCTGATCGAACTTGCCGTTGACGACGTCCCCGAGCTCAATACCACGGAGCGAGTTCGCACCGACGGCGTCATTTCCCTCAGCTTAGTCGGTGATATCAAAGTGCGGGGGATGTCCGAGTCCGCACTGCAAGACGAACTGCGCTCACGATTGAACACGTTCATGCATAAGCCGCAGGTTCACGTGTTCATCAAAGAATACAACGCGCACCGTGTGTCGATCATCGGCGCGGTTGCTCGGCCAGGAGTGTATTCGCTCAAGCGATCGAACTATTCTGTGTTCGATCTGCTGTCCGAGTCCGGAGGCAAGACGGAGCGCGGGGGCAATCGCGTTTTGTTGATCCCCGCCTCGAGAAGCACTGCCAAGCCGATATTGCCCGCTCGCTCTGTGCCGCAGGGTGCCGAATTCAATATTCCTGTTTCACCAGCCTCAACGCTCCCAAGTTCCTCCGCCGGTGTTGAACTGACTTTTGATGACTTGCTTGGAAATGTGGCGCGGCCACCACTGGCCGTTCCGTTGCGAAGTGGGGATACCGTTGTTGTTCCAGAATCTGGATATGTCCAGGTGGATGGCGAAGTCCTCAGACCAGGATCGTTCCTCCTTTCCCCTCGAATGACCCTGCTCGGTTCGCTTGCCTCGGCCGGAGGCGTCACCTACTCCGCGGATCTTCGTTCTGTCGAGCTGATTCGAGATCTCGGCGCGGGAAGACGGGTGCTGGTACCAGTCAATCTCGAACAGATCGCTCTCCGCGACGGTCAAGATTTCAAGCTCCGCGACGGAGACGTCGTGAGAGTTCCGAGTGACTCTGGAAAATTCTTCACCCGTCAACTCGTCGACGCGGTGAACTCCCTCTTTCGTGTCGGGGTGACGCAAAGTGTTCCCTAAAAATTCAGATAGTCGAAAATCCGCTGCGCTCCGCCCACTTGCCGACCTCCGCGAGTTTGGCCAGGGCGTCGTCGACGATGCAAAGCGCGCGGCGGAGAGTCTCCGCCTTGATTACGGGCGCTACGACCAGGGCCGGAGCGACCGTCGCTCCGCCTATGACTACGCGCGACTGATCTTCAAGCACCGCTACTTGATTGCTTCGATCGTCTTCGTGATCGTGGGAGTGACAGCCGCCTACTCGCTCCGTGCGCCGGCAAAATACACGGCGACCGCGACACTCAAAATCGGTACCTATTTTCCGCTTCTTCCTGGGCGAGGGATCGAGGACGAGCTGCAGAGCCAGACTCGAGAGCAGGATTACTTCAACACACAGGTTGACCAGCTTGCGAGTTTGACCCTTGCGAACCGAGTGCTTCTGAAGCCAGGACTCGCGGGGGCACTGGGTGCATACAACCGCCGCAATCCAGAGGGTCTCGCCACTTGGATGGAAGTCGCGAAAGGAAAGCCCCGCCCGGAAGGTTTGGTATCTCCAGAGGAGGCCAACCGGAGTGAAGCCGACGAACACTACGACTACTCACTGGATTTTCTCCAAAGCTATCAGGATCGAATTCAGATTAACGATGTAAAGAAGACCGCGCTGGTAAAGATCTCCGCCGTGACGTCGAACCCCCGCTTCTCGGCTTTACTCGCGAATACTCACGCACAGGCATTCATCGAACTCTCTCGTGAGGAGCTTCGCCAATCTGCGCACGATAATCTGATATTTCTTCGAGAGCAGGCCGAGGAGCTTGGTGACCGCGTCACGAGCGCGGAACACGAGCTCGGAGAGTACGCAGAGAAGAACGAAATCCTGCCGCTCACGAAAGACGAGAACGTCGTCGTTGCTCAGCTCGGAGCGCTGAGTCGCATGCTGACCGAAGTGGCTGCGCGACGAATCAAATCCGAGAGCGAGCTCGCGACACTGAGAACATCGTCTGCCTTCGAGTCCACTGCTCTCGATGATGATTCGACGAAGCAGATCAGAGCAATGTTGCGGGAGAGCGAAGCTGAATACGCGCTGATGAGCGAAAAGTTCAAATCCAGCTATCCCAAGATGATCGAACTACGTGCGCGGATGCGATCGCTCCAGAAGAGCCTGGATCTACAGCGGGGCAAGGCGCTACAGACAGTGGAAGCCCAGGTGACACAACAGCGCGCCGAAGAAGACAATCTTCGGGCGCAGTTTGAGATGCAGAAATCGAAAGCGTTCGAATCTTCGCGGCGCAACGTGCAGTACAACGTTCTCCAACGTGAATACGAGTCTCTCAAGGAATTGCACCAGGCCGTTCTCACTCAGCTCAAGGAAGCACAGCTCAGCGCCGAGGGAACACACCCGAACGTCATTCTCAGCGAATATGCCGCGGTCCCAACACTCCGCTCTGGACCCAAACGCGTGCTGAATATCTCGCTCGCTCTCCTCTTCGGCCTCCTCATTGGCTTTGCAGCAGCTCTGGCACGCGAGAATCTGAACAATTCGATCCAGACGATTGATGATATCAACGGATATCTTGGACTCGCCTGCATCGGCATCGTTCCGTTCTTCCATCCTGACGAGAAGCAACTTCGCAAGCGTCAACAACGTCGCCTCACTGGTTCGGCGCTGAAGCCCGTGTCCGCGCAGAGCTCTGTTGCTCCGCAGATTGATTCGGATGGAACAATCCTTCTGAAGGCGGCGAACGAAGTGCGTGAACCAGAAGAGGAACAGATTCCCACCCTGCCCCGCCAACGGCTAATCGTCTTGAGCGCTCCACATTCTCTTTCCGCGGAGGCGTTCCGCTTAATACGAACGAATCTTCTGCTCTCATCTGCAGATACACCGCCTCGCAAGATTCTGATTACGAGCGCGAGCAAGGGAGAGGGAAAAACAACCGTCTCAGCAAACCTCGCGATCGCGCTGGCCCAAGGTTCGAGTAAGACGGTACTGATAGAAGGCGACCTTCGGCGGCCACGATTTGAGTATGTCTTCCATTCCGATCCGAGCGAACCGGGACTTGTTGAGTTTCTCTCGGGGCAACGACCGCTCGAGGACGTGATTCGCAGGACTCCTGTTGAGAATCTCTGGATCATTCCTGCTGGTTCTGCGACTCCGAATCCAGCGGAGCTCGTTGGATCACGTCGCATGGCCGAGCTCGTCCAGACCCTCTCGGAAACCTTCGACTACGTTCTCATCGACACGCCACCAGTCATCCCCGTCGCTGACGGGTTGATGTTATCCCGAATCGCAGACGGGGTGATCATGGTGGTCCGGAGTGGATTAACAGCGAAATCCGTCGCGCGAGATGTGACCCGCAAGTTCTCACAGGTGAACGCCAAGATGATTGGCGTCGTCGTGAACCACGTCGATCTGCGCAATGGGGAATACCATCCGGCATACTACAGCGGGTATGAGTATCTCAACGATCGCGAACGAGAGGACCGGCGGGTGGCAAACGCGTAACGGCGTTCTACCGCCTCGCTCGACTCCAACTACCGACGGCGGATGTTCAACTGCTTGCGAGCCTTGACGATTGCTTGCGTATACGCAGGCGGAAGATTCTCGTTGGTCCACCACTTCGGCTGTTGAGTATAGACCCAAACGTAGCGGTCAGTGGTCGTCAGCGCTGCTTTCAACGAGTTGGTGAAAGCACCAGGCGTGAATCCATTGCGCTGGAAGTTACGCGTGTTCCATCCGCGTTCATGAGAATCGAGATCCATCCAGATACCGAAACCCGCGTCGACATGTCGATGATGTTTCTCTGGCTCATTGCAAAGTGGGCGTTTCGGCGCGTGGATTATGTTGTATCCCCATCGAAACTGCTTCAACTCGGCAAAAGGGTAACTTGCCTCGAAGCCGTCGACGATAGTCGTGTTGCCCTGCGCCTCGGCAAGCAAACCGTCCAAAAACGCGGGGAGCAATCCATAGCGCAGTTCAGGTAAACGACTCCGTTGCTCTCCCGCCTGATCATACATGAAGGTCAGGAACAATGTGATGCCCGGGTACTCGGTCTGAATGGCACGCATGACTTCCTGCCCCCGGAGTCGAGCCTGCGCTTCATACTCTGCAAACGAGTGTGACTCGTGGTAGCGCTGCTTCCGATATCGAAAGAGGTCGCTCTGATAGGGCTCGAGGTCGAAGACGAGTCCCTTCAAACCGCCCTCGCGAGCGAAGCGAGCCGCGCGACCGAGGTTCGCCACCGGGATCGAGTAGTCATCGAACCAGTCGACCGTGCCGGGAGAGGTGTTCACGCGAAGAAAATTGTCGGTGAAGTATCGAAACTGCGTCTGCTTCAGATAGCCCAGCGCCGGTCCCAGCTGCTCCCAAGTAATCTCCTCAGTCCCAAACGCGTTCATCGCAAAAATCATGTCTTCGCCCGTCGGACGAAGATAACGCGCGCTCATGACAAGCCCGTCGAAGGGCATTCGCTCCATTCGGCGGATGTTCTGCGAAACCCAGCGTGTATTCGGTTCGCCCCAGCCAAACTCGATAATCTTCCGCGGCCGATTGGCAAAGGCGGCGTCACGATCGTTCTGCGCCCCTTCGTCGGGAATTGAAGTCTGATCTCGTCCTTGCCGAGCAGCAAACTCGACGACGATGCTCGCTCCGGCGAGAAACATCAGTGCGACAATGATAATTCGTACGGTATTCCGCATCCCGCTCCTCAAAATGCATCGCCCAAGAATCGCCCGTTCCGAGGATTTTCTAAACCCATATTCGGTTGGAGCGACGAGGGAAGCTTCATGACCTCGTGGTAGAGCGTCATGGTATCGCGCACAACAGCGTCGTCGGAGAACCCCTCCTTTTCGACGATTGCGCGGCCTTCCATTCCCATCTGGACTCGAAGTTCTCGATCCCGAGACAACATCTCAATGGCATTCGTCAAAGCCTCCACATCGCGGGGGGCAACAAGGACCCCATTCACGCCGTCCCGGACGATCTCCCGACACCCCGGCGTATCTGTCGTAATGACAGGTCGACCTGATGCAGCAGCCTCGATCAATACTTTTGGAATACCCTCGCCGTAGAATGACGGGAGGCAGACAATGTGACTCGTGCTCAGAACGGTGGGCATGTCAGATCGCTCGCCCCAATACTCAACAATTCCGGAACGAGCCCACGCCTCGATCTCGCTCCGCTTGAGCCCCGACGGATTTCCCTCCGCGGTCGGCCCCACGAGCGCGAATCGCATCTGCGGGCAAGAGCCGTTTCGAGCGCGCAGCCGAAGAAGCGAGGCAGCTTCAACGAACTCGCGGATTCCCTTTCCAACCAGCATTCGCGAAGGAAGTATTATTAAGACGGGCAACTCTGGCTCGATCGACGGTTGGAACTCGCCGAGCGAGACCCCCGCCCCTCGTATCAATCGCGCTCGACACTTTCCCAGCAGCCCTTGATTCTCGAAATACGCTCGGTCGTCGGGATTCTGGAAGATGAACGCAGCATTGGGATGACGAGTCGCTGTGCGATAGAGCGCCTTCACCAACATGCGGCGCGCGGCACTTCGCGCTCCTCTCGACGTGAACACTTGACCAACTCCGGGAACCGCATTGACAACAGCCGACACTCCAGCGATTCGTGCGGCCCAAGAACCGTAGATCACCGGTTTTATCGTGACGTGATGCACGAGATCAGGACGTAGCGCGCGGTAGCACCGCACCAACGCTCGAACGGCCAGAAGCTCCTTTTGCGGGCTTGAGCTCCACCGGTCAAGCTCGATGGGCGTATGGCGGAATCCGAGACGTTCAATCTCCTGCATTGCCGGACCCGGCGGTGTCGCGACAAAGACCTCGGCTCCGAGGCGCCGCGCGCCGGAGGCAACGTTCACTCGATGCGAAACGAAGAACGCCGGATCGTTCACGACAAAGAGAACTCGTTTTCCGCTCAGCGTCCCCTCTTCACAGCTGGGCAGAGCGACGGGTTGATGAGCGGAGGAATTCATTCGGTGTCACCACTCCGATTCATCGATCGGCGTTCGCGATGCGTGGAGAGGTGAACTGTGGCGTCGACTCGAGCGCCGACTGCCCCGGATGGTGCAACCAGGATTGAAACATCAAAACGTCCCAGAGATGATACTGCCAGTTGCTCGCGCCCCGAAGATGCTCGTCCCATTTCTTACGGACCGGACGCGGATCAAAGAATCCGTCCTCTCGGAGACGCCGTTCGCTGAGCAGCTCTTCTCCCCACTCTCGAAGCGGCCCACGCAGCCAAGAGTCAATCGGAACCCCGAAACCCATCTTTGGGCGCTCGATCAGAGCCTTCGGCACATATTTGTAGAGAATCTCGCGAAGGATCCACTTCGTCTTGTTCTCCCGAATCTTCAGGTGATTCGGAATGCGCCACGCAAGTTCGACGAGTCTATAATCGAGCAGTGGTTCACGAGCCTCCAGACTCACACCCATGCTCGCTCGATCAACCTTGGTCATGATGTCGTCAGGGAGGTAGGTCACGAGATCGAGAAACATCATCTGCTGAAGGAAATCCGCACCGCCGAGATGTTGCGCTCCATTCGTGACAATGGTGGCGGGCTCTCGCGCGTCCAGCACGAGTTGCTCTGGAAACTCCCAATGCGAAATGATCTGCTTGTAGAGTCCGCTTGAATGTGGATTCTTCAAAACCCGGGCGAACTTGTGAAGCTTCTCTCCCGGAAGGTTCACGCGTAGGCGAGCGGGGAGAAGCGGCCCCAGCCGCTGGAACAACGCATCCCAATGCTCCTGACGTACCCCCTCGAGTAACCTTCCGAGCGCACTGCGCGCCGGTCGGGGAATACGGCTCACGGTGCTCCAAATCCTTCCAGCCCACTGATAGCGCTGATAACCCGCAAAGAGCTCATCGCCTCCGTCTCCAGAAAGACTCACCGTGACATGCTTGCGAGCAAGCTGAGAGACGAGATACGTCGGTATTTGCG
>JADYYL010000201.1 GCA_020853655.1 Deltaproteobacteria bacterium | reverse complement strand
ATTTCATATCCGCTCGAGTGAACGACGATTTCTCTTTCGTTCTCTCCTCGTGGGATGAGGGGCTGGAGCCGTGGCGCTATGGCGTTTATGCGAACACGTGGTGGGGAAACGAAGACTTTACCGCTCAATCGGTGCTCGCGCGCACCCTGCTCAAGCGAGGCGAGATCGTCGAGATGAAGCACTTCTTCCGTCGCCGGACGGGGGGTGGCTTCGCCATTCCGATCATGTCGGAACTTCCGCGAGTCCTGACACTTCACCACTGGGGGAGCGACGACACGTATAACGTCCCGCTCACGTGGAGCTCCGACGGAACCGCGGCGAATGAGTTCACACTCCCGCCACAAGCAAAGCTCGGGACTTACGATGTTCGAATGAGCAGCGGTGGGGGCCGAACGTATACCACCGCTCAGTTCTCGGTAGAGGACTATCGCGTCCCATTGATGCGGGGGTTCCTGAAGCTCCCTGAGAAAAGTCTCCCAGGTCGGGGGACAACCGTGCTGGATTTAGGCGTCCGATATCTTGCTGGGGGAGGAGCGGGCGGGTTGCCCGTGAAGCTCCGATACTATTCGACGCCTCACTCCTTTTCTTTCGAGCGTACTTTTCCCGAGTTTATCTTCGGCGACGAAGGCGACCGAGCACTCAACGCTCAAACAACACTCCCCTCGGAGGAGTGGAATGGAGAATCGGAATCGCTGTCATCGCGGCAGGGATCGGAGATCAGAACTCGCGAGCTCTCGCTCGATAGGGAGGGCAATGCCCGCGTTGAAATCACCGATCTCCCTCCCGTCCAGTTTCCTTCACAGCTTCGTGCAGAGGTTGAGTATCAAGATCCGAATGGAGAAGTGCAGACCTTCGCGTCAACGGTGCCGATGTATCCCAGCACCTACCTTGTCGGCATGAAGCGCGACTCCTGGGCGAATGTGAAAGGAGACCTGGCGTTCGACGTTGCCGTTGTTGATCTCGAAGGGAAAGGCGTCAGTGCTGTCCCCGTCAAAGTGCGGCTCTACCAACGCCAGGTGTATTCAGTGCGGAAGAAACTGCTCGGCGGAATGTTCGGCTACTCGAACGCCGTAGAGATGATACCGGCGGATTCCGTGTGTGAGACGCAGACCGGCAAGAACGGAACGGCTCGGTGTCGTACGAAGCTCCCGCTCTCGGGGAACTTCCTCCTCGAAGCCGTCGCCTTCGATCCCCAAGGAAGCGAATCAAAGACCGCGTCGAGCATCTGGGTCGCCAACGGAGACGAGTGGTGGTTTGAACAGGCAAACAACGACCGGATTGAACTCCTTCCGGAACAGCCGACGTACGAACCGGGACAAACCGCGAAGCTTCAACTCCGAATGCCGTTCCGCGACGCGACGGTGCTCGTCACGGTCGAACGCGAAGGGGTGCTCGACTCGTTCGTGACTTCGCTCACGCGCAGCAATCCGGTGCTCTCTCTCCCGATCCGAGAGAACTACGCACCCAACATCGTCGTCTCGGCGGTTGCAGTCCGAGGTCGAACCGGAGACTTTCAACCGACGGCGCTGGTCGATCTCTCCAAGCCGGCATTCAAGATGGGGATGAGCAATCTCAATGTCAGCCGTCAGGGATATGAGCTCAAGGTCGATGTCGCACCGGAAAAGAAGGTCTATCAGGTGCGAGAGACGGCGACCGTCAACTTCCGCGTTCACGACGATCAAGTCCAGACGCCCGCGGCGATCGCAGGCAACAATGGGGAGATCGCCGTTGCCGTCATCGACGAGGGATTGCTCGAGCTGAAAGATAATGACACGTGGAACCTACTTGAACGGTTACTGACACAACGTTCCTCGACAGTTCGCACGGTCACTTCGGCGATGCACGTCATCGGGAAGCGGCACTTCGGACTCAAGGCGCTCCCGTTCGGAGGTGGGGGCGGAAAGAGCTTTACACGAGACCTTTTTGACACGCGCGTCTTTTGGAGCGCTCGAGTCCCGGTGCAGCAGGATGGGACAGCGACGGTCTCGTTTCCGCTCAACGATTCGCTGACGAGTTTTCGGATTGCGGCAATCGCCTCTGCCGGAGCTCTTCGCTTTGGCACCGGATACGCCACGCTACGCACGACGAAAGACGTCATGCTGTTCCCAGGGATTTCGCCTGTCGCCCGCGAGGGAGATCAGGCCGACATCGAACTCACCGTGAGAAACGCCTCGGAGCGCCCGATACAACTCGCGATCAAGGGAGAGCTCTCCTCTGATGACGGCGAGCAACTCCCCTCACTCAACTTTGCGGCGATATCGCTTGCGCCGGGCCAGTCCGAGAAGTTGCGATCGCGGATGACGGTCCCGCTCAACCTGACGAACCTCGCGTATGAGTTCACCGCGAGTGAGGGCTCGATCGAACGAGATCGTGTCCGAATTCCGCAGAAAGTGATTCCTGCGCTTCCGGTGCGGACCGTGCAGGCCACGCTCACCCAGCTCGATGGGAAGTTTACGCTCCCCGCGAAGCAGCCTGCGGACTCACTACCTGGCAAAGGTGGGCTAAACATTGTGTTTGAGCCATCACTCGCCACGGCGCTCGACGGAGTCCGCGACTACATGCGGAACTATCCGTTCAGCTGCCTCGAGCAGAAGATCTCCAAGGCGGTCGCACTCGACGACAAGGAGATGTTCCAAAGGATCGCGGACTCCCTGCCCACGTATATCGACTCGTCTGGCTTTGCGAAGTACTTCCCGAACTCTCCAACAGGCTCCGAAACGTTGACCGCCTATCTGCTTTCCGTTCTCCACGAACGGGGTTGGCAGATCCCGGCCGATTCGCAGCAGCAGTTGTTGTCGGCGCTCGAAGGGTTTGTGGAAGGTCGGCTGACGAAGGGCGCTTCATACCCGGGGGCGCCGGACGACCTTCGCTTCCGCAAGCTTGCAGCGCTCGAAGCGCTCTCGCGCTATGGGCGGGGCGAGAAGATGGTGTCCGCACTATGGGTTGATCCGAACTCTCTGCCGACGTCTGCCGTTCTCGACATGATGAGCGCCGTCACACGGTTCACTGATCTTTCCGAGAGGTCAAAGCGCCTCGCAAAGATCGAGCAAGTACTCCGATCCCGACTTCTGTATCACGGAACGACCCTCTCCTTTTCGACGGAGCAGACGGATTCGTTGTGGTGGCTCATGGTTTCCAACGATGTGAACGTGACGAGACTCATGTTGCTCTTACTGAACGACATGTCACCGTCCTGGAAGAAGGATTTTGGTCGACTCGCACGAGGCATGACCGAGAGACTGCGGAACGGCCACTGGGACCTCACCCTCGCCAACGTCTGGGGAACGCTCGCTCTGGAGAGATTCGCCGAGAAGGTCGAGGGCGGACAACCCTCAGGCGTCACGAAAGCATCCTTTGGCGAACAATCGACCGACTTCAACTGGTCCCTCTCCTCAGAGGGCGGCTCGTTCAAACTCCCGTGGCCAAGCGGCGAGGCAACTCTTGATGTGACACACGAAGGAGAAGGCAAGCCGTGGCTCCTCGTCCGGAGCGAGGCGGCCCTCATTCTGAAGGCGCCGCTCAGTGCCGGTTACGTCCTGAAGCGGGAAATCGTCCCGGTCGAACGAAAGCGGGCCGGAGAATGGCACGTCGGCGACATTCTGCGCGTCGATTTAACGGTCGACCCCCGCGCCGACCGTTCATGGGTCGTGGTCGACGATCCGGTGCCATCCGGAGCGTCGATCCTTGCGACCGGAGGCAAACGCACGAGCATGGTTGCCGATGGGGCGCAGAACACTCAATCCACCTATCCTACGTTTGAGGAGCGGGCATACGAGAGTTATCGCTCGTACTACGAGTATCTTCCGCGTGGGACGCACACGGCGAGTTATCTGTTGCGCCTCAACACTCCGGGCGAATTCCTACTGCCTCCATCGCGAGTCGAGGCGATGTATTCGCCGGAGATGTTTGGGGAGTTCCCGAACGAACGGTTCGTCATTCTCCCGTAGAGACAATCGAGTTGGCCGAAGAAGAATCAGCTCCCGGCGGACGAGAGCGACCTCAATTGACGGAGGCACCTCTGGCCGGGAATCCCCTCCCGGCCAGAGGTACCTCCCGAACACGTTGTTGCATTCGCCCAACCTCGATGCGTGCTTGAGCAGCAGTGGAGGGTTGGCTAGACTCCGCACGGAGCACACCGCTCCGTGCCACAACCGATAACCCTGAGCATATTGTATGAAGCTGCTGCACATCATCGCCGATTACGCCGCGGGCGACCTCGCCTTTTCAGAGATGATCTCCGCTCTCGCCCGTCACCTTCCCGCCGATTACAATTGGCATCCGACTGCGGTGCATTCCTTCGACACGGTCGGCACCGGATTTATCGTTGCTCAGCTCGGACTCCAGCAAGAGTCTCTGCGCGCCCCGAGCACGGTCATTTATGCCAACTGCGCTCCGCGCAAAGACCGACGCGAAGCTCGAAAGAATAACTCTGGAGAGGGCCTGCTTTACGGCGTCCTCACGAATGGCGTGCCTATCGTTGTCGTGAACAGCGGATACTCTCTCTCATTCGTTCGGGACAATCTCGCCGAACTTTGGGAAGTCGACGTTCCGCGCAGCGGATCGCAGTTCCGTTCTCGAGATCTCTTTCCTCCGATCGTCGGCAAGGTGGCCCGCGGGGAGCTCGATTTCCTCAAAGGTCGACTCGATCCTCAGGAGGTGATCGCGGATATTCCCCGACAGGTCGTTTGCTACGTTGATTCGTTCGGCAATCTCAAAACATCGTTCCGCGACGGGCAGGACGAGGTGCTTGCGAAGCTACAGCCTGGCGATCGCTTTGGTGTGCGCATCAATCAAAGTCGTCCAATCTCTGTCACCGTCGCGTCGGGAAGCTTCAACGT
>JADYYL010000200.1 GCA_020853655.1 Deltaproteobacteria bacterium | reverse complement strand
TTTCACGGGGACGAGGTTTCTCTCGTCACGGGAGATTTCGTCATCGGTCTCTACCGGAAGGAGCAAGCCTTCGAACTCCGGGAGGTCGTCGTTACGATAACTCCGGTCCGCGACGAAATTGTCGACAGCGAAGAGGAGCGGACGGGAAAGCGTCTCGATGTGCCAGATGCAGAGAACGCGCTTCTGCTGCTCCCCAAGTCGATAGGGCTCTCCGCTGGTCCAGTCGCTGGGGTCGCTCCCGATAGTGAGGAGATCTCGATCGGCGGGACAATAGAGGTGAGCAACGACCGTCGGCTCTTGGTGACCGGTCGCGCCGCCATAGAGGAAGGGCTTGAACTCAGCGATGTCTCGTTATGGCTGGCATGTGAGGGGAGCAACTCCGTGGAGAGTTATCTCGAGCTTCTCAAATTCGAGACGCTCGACTCGAGCGGTCTTCCTCGAGTCGGCTTCCGTGGCGATGTCGATCGCGATGGGAAGAGTGATCTGCTCATCAGTTTCTCGCCCCACTACAATCGGAGGCTCCTCCATCTCTTTCTCTCTTCGCAGACCCGCGGCGCGTGCGAGTTGAGGAAAGCGGGGGAGTTCAGTCAGACCGGCTGCTAGGAGAGTTCTGATTAGTTATCAGAGCTCTCCTCAAACGCCTTGGAAGGCGTTTGCCGCAGACTGAAACGCAAGTGGACGTCCGCGAAGCGACTCACGATGGGCGCCGCTCGAGCGCACGTCGTGATTGGAGCGACTGAATAAGTTCCCCGGATGGGGACTTATTCAGAGGATCCCTAACAGTGTGGTGAGAGAGTGATCCGAAGCATCGAACGCGTCGAGGGAACCTCGTCAGTTCTACTGTGGCTGCCGCATGGAGGGAGGAAGCTTCGCATCATGCCAGTATGAGTCGTAGAGGTCGTTTGCCTCGCCTGCGTCGCTGAGGAACTCGCTCTTTTCAAGCGTTGATTGCGGGGGATAGACCGCCGGGTTCGCGAGGATCTCGGGCTTGATAAGCTGACGCGCTTCACGGTTGGCTGTCGGGAAACCGGTGCCGTTCGTGAAATCTGCGGCGATGTTCGGCCGGAGTAAGAAATTGATCAGTGCGTGTGCCAGTTCGGGGTTGTGTGCCTCTTTCGTGATGCACACGTTGTCGACCCACAGCTCTGTGCCCTCTTCGGGGAGGATGTACTGAACCGATGGGTAGTCACGCTGGAAGCCAACGACGTCGCCACTGTAGGCCTGCGCGACCCACACTTCACGAGATCGCAACAACTCGGTGTAGCGGTCACTGGTGTAAGCTTTCATGAGGTCTCGCGCTTCAAACAGGAGTGCTTGCGCTCTGCGCAGCTCCTCCTGATCGACGGTGTTTACTGATAGCCCGAGCCGACGGAGAGCTGGCACAAATCCAGACCGTGCTTCATCGAGCAGTGAGAGTCGCCCGCGCAACTTTTCATCCCAGAATATATTCCAGCTTTTCACCTCTTCGGAGTACTTCGCCGTATTGACCGCGATACCCGTCGTGCCCCACGAATATGGAACGCAGAACTCCATCTCTGAATCGGCGGGGAGATGTGCGAACTTTTCATCGATATTCTTAATGTTCGCGAGCTTTTCCTTGTTGAGCGGAAGGAGGAGTTTTCTGCGTCGCAACTCCGTGATCATGTAGTCGCTCGGAAAGATGACATCGTATGTCTTCTCTCCCGCTGTCAGCCACTCAAGGATGTCTTCGTTCTTCGAAAAAGTGTCGTAGTGCACCCGCGCACCGAACTCCTGTTCGAACGCACGAATCGCTTCCGGCGAGAGATAGTCCGTCCAGACGAGAACGTTGAGATCTTTATTGATGTTCTTTTCGTTCTTGCCCTTCGTGCACGACGAGAGCGACACCAACGCGAGTGCAAACGTCACCGTTAGCCAGAACGTGATGAGAGAACGACGCGAGGACGCTGAGCCGTCAGTTTGTTGAAATTGATTCTGAATGAGGTGCATCCGTTACGAGGATTTAATCCAGGGGAGCGCAAACGACCAGAAAGAGCGACGCCGCTCAGGAACCTGTTGAATCAGCGTCTTCACCGTATCATTCTCGGAGATAAGCAGCATCTGGTCCCGTTCGGTGCGAGTCTCAAATTTTTCGACACGCTGGCGGAGCCATTCGCGCTCATCCCTCAACATTTGAATCTGCTCGCGGAGCGATCGATTCACCTCGAGAAGTTCGTAGACTCCTGGCGTTCCAGGCTGCGTAATGCTCATCGCCTGGATCGAACTCTGACCCTGATCCCCGAGACTATAAGGCGGCCCTTGATTATAGGGCGGATTGTGAGGGGCTGTGAGGAGGGGAGGGGTCTGTGGCGCCGCATGGAAATGCGATTGAGATTGCGAAGCTTGGTATGGCGCTGAATAGCTCGCGGAACTCGCATACTCCCGCCCGCTACCAAAGGTTCGTGTCGCCTGCGGGGGCGCCTGAAAGGGTGGGGGCGAACTCTGCGCTGAAGCGGCCTGAGTGTTCGAAGACGCATCAGAGCGCTCGGCGGGTCCAGACGCTGGGGCTGAGGGTGTCTCGGGCGCACTTGCACTCGGAATAGGCTCCCTCACGCCGAAGAGCGCGCGAAGATCGTTCTCCCGATAGAACAGCTCACCGTCTTTCTTAACGGAGGCAAGAAGTCCGAAACGTTCATACTGTCGAACGGTGTCGACACTGACGCCCGCAAACTTGGCGCTCTCTACTTCTGTAAACAAACGAAATGCTGCAGCCATACGCTCCGACTTATCGGTAGAACAAAACTGATTCTCGGTGTCGCAGGCGGGTCAAGACCGCGCGCGATGCCGTCGAGGGTGGCACTTCTCGAGAGCAAGGGATAGCAAAAAAAGCACCATAAAAATTCCCTCTTTTCACACTACTTTAAGTCGTTTATCCTAGTGCGACATCGTGACTCCGACGGTCTCGGATGCAGTGCGAGAGCGATTTGAGGGCCGTTATTCGGGCGTCAGAAGGTAGTTCGAGAGGCGATCGACGCCATTCTCTTGCGGGGAACGGTCTCTTCGCAACCGGGTTTCGGCGATTCGTGAATACCGAACGAGCGCGAAGTTTTTGGGAGATGTTCGAGTTTTTTCAAAAGGGTTTCGGAGTGTTTGGTTTTGCGAAACGACGGACGAGAGGGTCATCGGCCGAGTCGGGAGCACCGTTGGTAATACGGGCGGTAACAAACGAACGACAAAGAATTTCAAGTTCGAGAATTTCAAGATCGATGCTGTCACGCTTTTAAACTTAGTCACGCTTTTAACTCAGAAACACTTTTCAACCTTTAGTTTTTTCGACATCGAGAGCCAGCAACTATGAAACTTTCCACTTCCAGCGATCTACCGGCAGGTACGGTGCAGCAGATTGCAGAGGGCACAGATCGCCAGCCAGTGTTGGGATTGGCGGTGGGCGGAGAGTCGGCTTACGGCGCGAAGTCGGATGACGTGGTGGTGACAACGAACCAGACCGTTGTGCCGATTCGGAGAGGATTGTCGAACCGCGATGTCATGGTTGATGAAAGCGAATACTCCGCGTCGGAGATTCGACGCATGCTTCAGCAACTCTTTCCCACGCGCCGACTGGTGCTTTCCCAATTCACTTTCTTCAATCAAGTCGGTGTCGCGCGTGCGACAGGAACGACTTCCCGGCGGGGACGTCGCTGTTATCGCCTTCAGGATGTCCTTTCGATTGCGTGTGTTCTCGCATTGAAAGAGGAAGGGATCCCTCTTCGAAATATCGAGAGCGTCCCCGCGCTTGTTCAAGAGCACGCATCGAGAATCTTTCAGATTGGGGAAGGCGTGAAGCTTATGGGTTTCGGCCCTCATGCTTCGATGATGTATCCCGGCGAGAGCTGGGAGCTCTCCGCTCTCCAGCCGTTCCTGCAGGAGCCGAACAACACGCTCCTCTTTTGGTGCTACGACCTCGGCGCGCTCTCCGCGAAATTGCGGACGGTGGCGCAAGGTGGCGTTCTGGAGCAGAGCGCTCAGGTCTCGCGCGCTGCGTAAGCACGGTTCGGCATCCGCGTCTCGCTCGAAATTCGATCGGCTCTCCCTCTCTGAGAGTCATACTGAAAGAGTCGTCTTCCAGACGACCTTTTCAGATTGCGCGGCCTTGCGGTTTCGTAAATTCCCATCCAGCGATTTTCGTGCAGAGAGAGCTCTGTGCGTGATGGTCAGTTTGGTGTTTTTTCGTCCTCCTGCCTCTGGTCGAGTTCCTCTCCGTGCTACTTGGAGTCGCCGGAGTTGAGCGCTTCTCAGTTGGGGCGCTTGCGGCACCTTTCATCCCGTTCTGAGGCGCGCTATGTTTCGCACCGATGCCTCTGATAGTAGCGGCACCCCGGTTTGGGAGAGATCTTCATGTTGGATTCACCGCTTGTTCGAACGCTCATCCGATTGTCTATCGAAGAGGATCTCGCTCTTGGCGACGTGACGAGCGAAAATTGCGTGGCCGAGGATTCGTTCGCCACCGCGGATGTCATCGCGCGTGAATCGCTCGTGGTCTGTGGACTTTCTCTCGTCCCCTGGATCTTCCTAGAAAGGGACATCCCTGTCGAAATTGAGTTTTTGAGCGAAGATGGCGCGCAGGTGGAAGCTGGTGAGAGCCTTCTTCGGCTGAGGGGAGCGTCGCGGGACTTACTTTCCACGGAGCGGATCATTCTCAACTTTCTTCAGCGTATGTCCGGCGTCGCTACTGTTTCTCGGCGTTATGCCGGTGAGTCCGGCGACCTGACGGTGCTCGACACACGGAAGACGATTCCGGGATGGAGAGTGCTCGATAAATATGCGGTGTCGGTCGGCGGCTGCCGGAATCATCGGTTCGGGCTGGGCGACATGATCCTGGTGAAGAACAACCACGTCGACGCGGCGAAAGGCGCAAGCCGAGGAGAGCGGATGCGAGCTGCTCTTTCTGAAATTTCGAGACGTAAACCGTTCTTTCTGCCCGTCGAAGTTGAAGTGCGTGATCAGGAAGAACTTCAAGTCGCGCTCGAATTTTCGCCGACCGCCGTTCTTCTCGATAATATGAGCGATGACGAGATTCTTGCGAGTGTGAAGCTCATTAAGTCGACTCGTCCGCAGACGGTGATCGAAGCGTCCGGAGGGATGACGCGCGAAAGAATTCAATCGCTTCAGGGACTCGGCGTCGACGCGGTCTCAGTCGGCGCATTGACGACTCGATCTCCGAATGTCGATATCTCGATGCGGCTCGAGATTGAGCAATAAACGCGCCTGCTATTTCGGAACTTGGATTTCTGTGGTGATCAATCCGTAAGATGTCGGACGGCGATTGCGCATGAAGCCCCACCCTTCGGAGACTTTTGGGCCGAGATCGAGGTTGATCTCTTGAACGACAATCTCTTCGCCTGAGCCAGCACGGACGATCGTTTTCCCCCACGGATCGCACACAAACGATCCTCCCCAGAACTCGCTCCGCCCCTCACGACCGACACGATTTACCGCGCAGACCCACACACTGTTGGCAATCGCATGGCCACGCATCGAGTTCTCCCAGCTCTCCTGCCAACGCCCTTCCCACTCGTCGATCCCTTGGACCGTGCCGATCGCTGTCGGATAGAAAAGCACCGAAGCTCCAAGCAGGGCACTCGCTCGCGCCGCTTCCGGAAACCACTGGTCGAAGCAGATCAGCGCGGACACGTTCGCTTTCTTGGTTGAGAAGACTTGATATCCGAGATCTCCGGGTAGGAAGTAGTTCTTTTCGTAGAATTCAGGATCATGCGGAATGTGCATCTTCCGATAGTGGCCGATGTCGTTCCCGGCTTCGTCAAAGACGACGGTCGTATTGAATAATCGAGCCGGAGTTTCCTGCGTCTTCTCGTGTATTGAGCCCCCGACTAGGACGACGCGGTGTTTCCGCGCAAACTCCGAGAGCGCTTGAGAGGTCCGGCCGGGAATGGGCTCCGAGTAATCGACGGGTGCATGCTCGACGGTACAGAAATACGGAGAGGCGAACAGCTCGGGGAGACAGATCATCTCCGCTCCGGCGCGTGCGGCGTCTCCGATCATTCTTCCTGCTTTCTCAAGGTTCGAGCTGACGTCGGCCGTCATTCCCATTTGCACGAGGCCGACGCGCAGTGTGTTTGACGATGCGGAGTTCGAAGATTGTGTTTTCGAGGATGCAGAGTTGGACATTGTTACCCGTAAGAGACACTCGCCGATGTACTGACCCGAAACCGAATAGGGATTCTCTGAATAGGTCCCCACGCGGGGAACGTATTCAGTCGCTCCCATCACGACAGACGGAGGAGATACTGTGTCGATTCCGTAGGGTCAAATCTGCAGGGACCAGCTCATTCGGGGGGTTATGCCGGCTGCTCGCTCTCTTCTCCCGTAGGGCTGCAAAGAACCCCTCCCTGACAGTCGAGCATGAGGTGACGTCGGTCGTCGATGGCAGGAAATGACTTATCGTGACGCACCGCTCTCTCAGAGCAATTCCGTCGATTGCTCGATGGCATCTGCGATATTTCGACTCAGCTCTGGGGGGCGAGGCGACGGCCGGCTGGTCGCGGTGCTGGGGTGTGCTGCTGGCCGAGTCTGAGTCGTTCTCCCAACCGAAGGTTGTGCCCGGGTGGAAGGGTGTGGCGCTGCCGAAAACTGGGGTTCCGCCCGAGCCGATTCCGCCTCCTCCAGCTGAGTCGCAATGTTACTTGCCACTTCGAGCACCGAACGCCGCGCTTCTTCGAGCGTCGACTCCTCGGCAACGCCTTGCCGAAGCGCCCGAGCGAGGAGCCGTTGAGCCTCAAATCCGGCGCGAAGCTCTGCATCGACGCTGCCACCTACAAGAGCGAGATCCCCGTCGCGACGAGCACGGGAAAGAAGTCCTTTGAGGAATCGGGCTGCGGCGACGGCGTCCTTCGAACCGACGCGCGAGTGCAACCTCGACAGGGACGAAACCAGATCGATCGCGGGATACACCCCTCGCTCCGCGAGATCGGAGCTGAGCACAATATGGCCGTCGGTGAGACTCTGGATCTCCTCGGCGATGGGGTCCTCGAGCGAATCGTCGGACGTCAACACCGTGAAAAAAGCGGTAATCGATCCGTGACTCCAGGAGCCCGCGCGCTCGATGAGCCGTGGGAGTTCGGCAAAAACGGAAGGGGGATATCCGTGACGAACTGGAGGCTCCCCTGCGGCGAGACCTGCCTCTCGGTAGGCTCGCGCAAGTCGCGAGAGCGAGTCGATCTGAAGAAGAACGTCGAGTCCCGTATCGCGGAAGTACTCTGCGATCTCCATCGCAGTCTCCGCTGCGTTGATCCGCGAGACTGCCGCTTCGTCGCTGGTCGAGACGACAAAGACGGTCTTTTTCATCGTTTCAGAATCAAGCCCATCGGTGAGCAGCTCTTTTACCTCTCGGCCGCGCTCGCCGATAAGAGCAACAACGTTGATATCTGCGGCCGAATGGCGGGCAAGGTGGGCGAGCAAAGTGGATTTACCGGCACCAGGCGGCGCGAATACCCCGAGGCGCTGGCCGTATCCCACGGTGAGAAACCCGTCGATCGCCCGCAGGCCCGTACAAAACGGTTCGTCGATCGGTTCCCGATCGAGCGCGGGACATGTCGAAGCGGAGCGGGCGGATAGAGACCTGGTGTTGCTCAGCTGAGCCGGCTGAGGAATGCCACGAGAATCGATGACACGTCCGAGGCTATCGACGACATTGCCGAGGAGATGTTCACCCAAAACGAGCTGGGTTGAGCGGGGAACGAGCTCTACTTCTGCGCCGGGCACGATGTGCTCGGGCCGCCGAAAAGGACTGAGTGTGCAAGATCCGCGCTGGAACCCGACGACTTGAGCGAGAAGGTATCGGTGCGGTGTGCCCGCGCGAGTTCGGATTCGCACGATGTCGCGCATCGCTACTCCGCTCATCGCGGCGCAGATGGACTGCCCCGCGAGTTCGAGCACACGCCCGCGTAAATGCACCGGCTGAACTCGGCGCGCCTCGTCTCGGACACCCTCGATGTGAAAAAGCTTCTCAGCGCTTTTCATGACATGTCGTTCAATGCGGTTGACCGTTCTCGTCGGGACCGTGATCGCGCAAGTGCGTCGCGCTGAGCGAATCAAAGTGCTCTTGCAATGCTCGAAGATGAACGTCGATCGAAGCCTCGACGACGCTCACGTCGGTCTCAAGACGCGCGCTGCCCGAGCGCACCCCTGGATCACCGCGGACGATGAACTCACCGAGGAACCCCGCACGTTGTGCGAGATCGGTGATGGCTTCACGCACCACGGGTGCGTCATCTGGATTGACGATGAAGATGATCCGTCGAGCGTTTGCGACGTAACCGAAGGCTTTCTCGATGCGCTTCAAAATACTCGATCGATCGGTCGCAATGCTTTGACCGACGACCTCTTCAGCAACGGCGAAAATGATGTCGAGCGCGTCTTTGCGTGCCTCTTCCAGCAATCGCCGGCGGAGGGACTGAGCCTCGATGATGAGGTGAGCAGCGTCCTTCTTGCCTTCCTGGCGGCCGAAATGACGAGCCTGTGCGCGCTCTTTTTCGATTGATGCCTTCGCCTCCTCGAGTAGTCGCTGAGCCTGCGACTTCGCACCTTCGAGCAGCTGCCGCGAGGTCTCCGTGCTCTGATGGACGGACACGTTTTGTCGAGCCTCGGGCTGTTCGAGGACGAATCGTCGTTTCGCCGCACCGGTCGGAGACGGGGCGGGACTCCCGTTGAGCCTTGCCGGAGCGGTAGCTGAGAATGGAGCGGTAGCTGAGAATGGAGCGGGAGCTGAAACCTGCGCAGCAACGAGCGTCGGCGCGCCATGTGACGTTTTCCGAGACTCTGCGCCGCGTGTATCGGGCCTCGAATCAGGTTGCGTCGGGCGAGTATCGGGGGCCGCGTCGCGAGACTCTGGTGATTTTGTGCGTTGCGCGAGAGGGAAGAGGCTCGTCGAAGCGCGAGCTCCACCAGATGCGCGAACCGAGGCGTTGGTGCGAGTCGTCACATT
>JADYYL010000199.1 GCA_020853655.1 Deltaproteobacteria bacterium | reverse complement strand
TGCGACGGCGGTGGGATTCCTCGCTTCGGATGGAGCGGGCTACATCACCGGCCAAGTCATCGCCGTGAACGGCGGAATGTACATGTAGACCGACTCGCGGGCCGAACGTCTGTTCGGTCCGCGCTTCTCGATCTCCCCCGCACTTTGCCGGCCGCGTCCTTGATACGGCCTCTAGCCGCCCGCTCCTCCAGCTCCGCTCTGCCATCCCGCTGTTTTTCTTACTCTTTTTCTTTCCGTTATCGTATTTACACTGCGTTCCGTGTTGCGGTAGGTTGGGAACTCCCGCGAATTTATCGATGAGTTTGGTGCGTATTTTCGTGGGGTCGCACGATGCTCCCGAGGGTTGCAGTTCTGTTAAAGGATCGGCATACCGAGAGGGCGCAATGCGGCGCAGCTGAGCTCGATGACGAGTTCAACAAGTGTACTCGCCCGGAAGTAACGATTTCGGGAGTCCCGGGGTTCGGCCATCCGAATTTCCGGCGCGAGTAAGATTTTCGGAAGCCTATATGTGGAGGAATTAAATGGGCCAGGCAGAGACTGCGGAGAAAGTGAAGAGTATTATCGTGGAGCAGCTTGGGGTTCCGGCAGAAGAAGTCACCGATGACGCTTCGTTCATTGAAGACCTTGGCGCTGATTCTCTCGATATCGTCGAGTTGATCATGGCGCTCGAGGAGGAGTACGACATCGAAATCCCCGACGAGGATGCTGAAAAGATCCAAACCGTCGGTGATGCGGTCGGCTACATCGCCGAACACACCTCTTAATACTTTATTAAGAGCCGTTTCCTAGGCCTACTCGGCCTAGGCGATTCGGAAAGAAGGAAGCGCCGGGCATTGAAAATGCGACGGCGCTTTTTTTATTGATCGTTACAAGACGTGGAGCATTTGGTGCGGAACGCAGGAAGCCTTGCCGAAGTTGACCCGGATATCGCGGAGCTCGTTCGTAAAGAAACTGAGCGAAAAGAGCTCTCGATTGAGTTGATTCCATCTGAGAACGCGACCAGTCGAGCAGTGATGGAGGTGTGTGGCTCCGTTCTCACTGACAAGTACTGCGAGGGTTACCCCGGCAAGAGATATTACGGCGGTTGCCAATACTACGACGAGATCGAGAAGCTCGCGATTGATCGCGCGAAGGAGATGTTCGGGGCTGAGGAAGTGAACGTTCAGCCTCACTCCGGCGCGAGTGCAAATCTCGCGGTGTTGTTCGGGCTCCTGAATCCGGGCGATACGATCTTGGGACCTCGCCTCGACCATGGCGGACACCTGACTCACGGAAGTCCCGTTAATTTTTCCGGCAAATATTTCAATGTCGTCGCCTACGGCGTCAACCTCGACTCGCACCTGATCGAGGAGCATGAAGTCCGAAAGCTTGCTGAGTTTCACAAGCCGAAGGTCATCATTTCCGGGATGACTGCGTATTCGCGGCAGATCGACTTCGAGATGTTCGGCCGAGTTGCAAAAGAAGTTGGCGCCTATCACTTCTCTGACGTCTCGCACTACGCGGGCCTGATCGTCGGTGGTGTTTACGATAATCCGGTGCCGCACGCCGATATCGTGACGACGACGACGCACAAAACTCTTCGTGGCCCCCGTGGCGGGATGATCATGGGGCGTGGCGATTTGATGAAGAAGATGAACAAGGCCGTGTTCCCTGGATTCCAGGGTGGGCCGCTGATGCATCAAGTGGCTGGCAAGGCGGTCGCGTTCAAAGAAGCGCTGACCGACGAATTCCGCATCTACGCCTCGCGAGTCGTGACGAATGCGCGGGAACTCGCTGAGGCACTTCAAGATCAAGGATTCAAGTTGCTGACCGGCGGAACGGATAGCCACGTGATGGTCGTTGATCTTCGCGGCACGGAGACGACCGGTGCAGACGCAGAGACGGCGTTGGGCAAGGTCGGCATTACAGTCAACAAGAACACCGTTCCGGGCGATCCTCGCCCACCGGCGATCACGAGTGGCATCCGCCTTGGATCGCCCACGGTGACGACGCGCGGCTTCCGGACGGAAGAGATGGATCGGATCGCAGAATTTATGCGCGCAGCGATTGATGCTGCAGGCGACGAAGCGAAGCTCGCGAACATCCGAGAGAAGGTGGTCGCGCTGTGCCGAAACTTCCCGCTGTATGATCATGGACCGGGCAGAGCTCACCGATGAACTGTCCGAAGTGCCGATCGGGGGAAACCCGCGTCATCGACTCCCGTGAAGGAGCAGATGGCCGATCGGTGCGTCGCCGTCGCGAATGCGAAGGGTGCCAGTTCCGCTTTACCACATTCGAACGTATCGAGGAGTCCCTTCCCCTCGTCGTGAAGAAGGATGGCACTCGAGAGGCGTTTGATCGAAACAAGATCCTGAGCGGACTCCGGAAAGCTTGCGAGAAGCGGCCCGTCAACGTCGATCAGATGGAGGCGGTGACGCGAGATATCGAGACAGTGTTTATTGAGAGCGGTGAAAAGGAGGTCTCGAGCGAGGCGATCGGCGAGATCGTGATCGATAGACTCCAAGGACTCGATCAGGTTGCCTACATCCGCTTTGCCTCGGTCTACCGAGCGTTCTCCGATGTCAGTCAGTTCATCGATACGCTGAAATCTCTTGTTTCCACGACCGAAGCCACCGCCCCGACACTCCCGAAAGGAAATCGCGGGGCGCTCAGCGATCCCCGTAAAGCGAGCGGAAAGAATACGCAGCAGGACCTCTTTGGAGGCGGGCGCAACGCAGCGAAGCGCGGGAAATAGATTCTCCTGCGCGGCCTCACTAAGTTCGAGCGAGATATGTTTACCGGTATCATCCGCGAGATTGGAACGGTCACGGCCTCTTCGGAGACGCCGTCGGGCCGCCGGCTGCAAATCCGTGCGTCACTGTTCGCGGCGTCGATTATCAAAGTCGGCGATTCCATCAGTGTTGCTGGTACCTGTTTAACCGTTACCGAGCTCACCGGTGACGGCGCATTTTTCGATGTTGTGCCTGAAACATTGCGGAAGACCACGCTGGAGGATCTCAGCGTGGGGAGCAGATGCAATCTCGAAACCTCTTTGCGATTCGGCGATCCCGTCGACGGACATCTCGTGCAGGGGCATATCGACTCGGCGGCAACCGTTCTCGCGCGAAGCCTCGAAGGAGAGGGGGCGGAGCGATTAGAGATAGAACTGCCGTCAAACATTTCCCACCTCATCGCCCAGAAGGGTTCCATCTGTCTCAGCGGTGTGAGCCTCACTGTGGGTGAAGTAGGGAATGACTCGTTTTCGGTCTATCTGATCCCTCACACGCTTCGCGAGACCACGCTGGGGGATTTGAAGCCCGGCGACCGGGTCAACGTCGAGGCAGATTGCCTGGCTCGTTACGCCGACCGGATTCTCGGAGCAAGTGTGGGAGCGTCACACCGCGCTTCGCTCACCATCCAGTCGCGCGGGAAGAAATCTCGGCCGACTTAACTTCTGTGCCGCTTGGTAGTTCCTCGAGTCTTCGAGGAATCTTTTCGAGCGCCTCCTTCAACCGAAATTTGTCATGAAGAAGACGTCATCTTACCTTCCTGGAGAACGATTCGATCAGCTCGTGAAGCGTCGGACGATCGTCGCGATCGTTTCTATCCCTTCGCCGTCGACGGGCACAAAGATCATCGTTATCGACTCACGATACTTGCTCAGCTCCAACATCGCTTGCCCAGGCTGATCGAACACGAGCGTCTCCTGCCATCCGTCGGCGTGAAGATTTCTTCGATAGAACGAGAGGTTGTCTGCCAGTCGCCCTCGTAGGGCATAGCTTCCGCTGTAGCTCGGTCCTTCGGGTTCGAGCGACGACATCACTGAGGCGACTCGTCCGCCGTCGGGAAGGGGAACACCAGGGACTTCGGTCACTTCGACATTTGTGAATGAACCGTCGGCACTGGAGAACATTCCTTGCGTAGCGACCCCTTCGAACCCTGCTTCCTTCAGTTGTGAATCTGAGTTCCAGGCGAGGAGCGTGTGACGCTTTCCGGAGCGGTCATCCCGTCCGAGGACGAGCGCGCGAGTATCATCAATTTGCTTTACCGTTGAGATGTTGTTTCGCTCCCAGATGCGCGCCTGCTCGCGAGCAATCTCGCGAACTGAGCGTCTCGATGTGAACGACGCCATCTCCACCGGCTGTCCATTGAGCTTGGTATCGCGCCCGAACGTGGAAAGGTTCAGTCCATCGGCGATAGGAAACGAAAGTGTGGCGTTCGTGCCCACCGCACGACTTCCCTGGACGGCATAGACTGGGGAGAGATTCTTCTTGAAGCCGAGGGCGATGCCGAGCAGGAAACAGAGAATGAGAAAGACGCTTGCGCCGAAGAGCTGAATCTTCAGCATGGCCCGCCGATCAGTTGCGCTTACACCGGTCATTGATTGTCTCGCTGCTCCTGAACGTAGTCATTGAATCCACGCTGCGAACCGGACAGCTCATCGTAATACATTTCGGAGGAGCCGGGGTAACTGTCTGGCCGCACGGAGGGCCACTGCGGCAGATGAAGATCGAGCTCGCTCACCACCGGAAGCTCGTTCAACACATCAAAAAGCATCTCGAGCGGATTTGCATCGATGATGATTCTCTTCACCATCGTGACACCAGTGCTTATGGGTCCTTCGAGATCGCTGACGACTCCACGAAGCGATCCGGGAAGAAGATTGGTCATCGGCTCAGCAAGCGCAACGACATCGGACGGGAACAACCAGAGCCCAGCGACCCGCCGTCGCATGACTCCCTCGTCGCTCGTTGAATCAATGCTATCGGTCTGATCACCCGGTTGTCGGAACGCACCGGTTGGCGACTCTCGTCTCGCGATTTTCCACGGTTCCGTGACGAGAGTGAATTGAGCGCTCGCGCCGGTTGTGTTCAGTCGACGCAGCGGCAGACCCGCGATAGATCCGCCAAGCCCCGTGTAGCTGACGCTTGAGTGAACGACATCGTTGTTCATCCACGGATCCCGGAGAGATCCGTCATTCGAGAGCACGTTCTTCATGACGCCATCAAAGGCGCCCGTGTACGAAACCCCAGGGAGCGGCATTTTCACGAGCCAGAAAGCATTGATCGTCAGGCCCGGGATGACCCCGGAGGAGCTGACGTCAGCGTGCAGTTTCGAATTGACGCTGTTCTCGAGAGTCACCTGCGCGTCAGAGTCGAGGCTCGTCGTGCTCGCAAGGGCGAGTCTACCGAACTCGTAGAGGATCTCGCCCAGCGCCACTTGAGCGCCGAGGTAGCTCACGTTCCTCGTCATTCGAGACATCGCTGGGTCCGATTGCGCTTGTTGAGCGAGAGAGATCTGCGCCGCTCGGAGTGAAGTGGGTGCTGCGTTGGCGGCTGAGGCAACGCTACGCGCAAATTGAGATCGCGATCCCGTGGACGGTCGTCGGCCGCCATGTGGCACATCGGCGATCTCCTCTTCTTCGCCACCGACTGTCGAAGGCAGTCCTGGCGATGAGATGGATTGCCGGACGAGCGACTCCACGTTCCCTTCGCTCCATACCGCGTAGTCGGGTCGCACCTGCGCCACGTAGCGAGGTCGATTCTGCGCAGAGAGTCGGCTTGCCGGAGACGAGTCTCCCAGTGCTCGACCAAAAGCAAGGAACCGAGCGTCGTGTTGTGCCCACCAGTCAAACTGAAGCGCGCGATACAGCCCGACAGAAGTCGAACCGATGATGATAATGACGAACACCATCACGGCGAACTCGACCATCGCCTGTCCACGCTCGGATCTTCGAATGAGGTATTCGGTGCTCATCAGTGCGTTGACTCAAGCGAGATTCCGCCACTTTGCATGAAGGGAAGGAGCCTGCGTGTAAACCACGGGACGTTCGCGTCTCTCAATGGAGCGAGTCTCGCATTCCAGTGTGGATTGAAGAGGCTCGGCGACTCGTAAGGTCGGTTCGGACTCTTCTGGTAGTAGACTTGCGCTCGCGCAATCGCCGTAATTGGAAACGGATTCTTCAATTTGCGGTACTTGATTGTTCGTACCTTATCCGCAGCTTTCACACCGACGACCGTAACGCTTGGGCCGTGATACGAGTCCTGCGCGTAGCTGTTCCCACTACCGCGATTCGAGAGTTCGTTTGTTGATGGATAGGTGTAGTTGGCGAAGGCCACGTGGTGCAAGGGCGTCTTCATCTGATAGGGCGCCACTCCGTGATTCACCCTCGAGGGGCCACCTTCCGACCAGATCGATGCGTCGTATTGGCCAACCGCGACGGGTCCCGACGGCCAGTCTATCCATTCGAAGACCACATTGGGCCCTCCCGCCGCTTGCTGTGAGAAGTTGCCGTCCCAGTGCGCATCGAGCGTGAAACTACTTTGATGGGGAAGCGCGAAGAATGCCTCTGCGAGGCACGCGTTGGCCTTGTTCAGTTGGCACATGCTCGACGAGGCGGTGTAGCAGTTTGAAGGGTCTGCTCCGCCGAAGATGGAACGGATGAGATCGTCGAACGTGTAGCAGGGATTGTCCCACGAAAAGTTGTGACGAATGTCCGACATGTGCGCGATGTGCGCTTTCTCGGAACTCTCCGGCAAACTTCCGTAACCATAGAAGTGCCAGTTCCCACCCATCGGCTGTCCGCCGATGATGTTCCCAAAATCCACCCAGTCATGCTTGAGGATGCGAACCGCAAAGGCATACCAAACACCGAACTCGTTACCCTGTCTGATTCGATTGTTCGTGAATATCGGAGCACGAACTTGGTCGGGAGCTTTCTCTCCGCCCCAGCGCTGCATCGCGCCGAGCGTCATGCTGAAGTCGTCGTCACAGTGCCAGCCGGCACCAAAGATATCGGCGAGGTCGGAAGCGATCTCGCATCCGAGGTGAATTGGATAGATGAACAACTTCACAACCCAGTCGTCGAGAAGATCGCCGGTGTTCATGTTTCGAAGGAAGTCCTGCTTCCCGGATTTACGGAGGCGACCACCGGCAAAGCGATCGAGTGAGGTTTCGTTGATAGACGCGAGCATAAGCTGCGTATCGGGTCGCGCGTCTCCCCCCAGGG
>JADYYL010000198.1 GCA_020853655.1 Deltaproteobacteria bacterium | reverse complement strand
GGTTTGTTGCCCTCGTTGGAGATTGATGGGTGCAGAATCTGAAGGGAAATCAGGCCAAAATAGCAGAACTTTGCTTCTCCCCAGTCAGAAAGGCCGGCAGATTCTCGGCTTGCGCTAATTTAATTTAGCGCGTATCTTCAATTAGTGTTTTTCGCTAATTGAGCCAATCAACTAGGCGGCGCTTTGAGTTGTCCGCACAACTTATGAAGAGACTTCGTACTGGGGATATCGTTGCGTCGAGCGTCGGCGGAGAGACGGTCAACGCCTTCGTTCCCGCGCCCCTCCCGCCCGAGCCGAAAATCGAGTGGAACGAATCGCTCCACCTGACCTACGAACGTGCGCTCAATTCGCTTGGGCGACTTGATGGGATGGCCTCCGTGCTTCCCTCCCCCGACATCTTTCTCTACGCCTACGTTCGGAAGGAGGCGCTCCTTTCGTCGCAGATTGAGGGCACCCAAAGCACTCTGGCGGACCTCCTCAAGTTTGAGGCGGGCGATACGCCGCTCGCATTCGATGACGTTCGTGAGGTGAGTAACTACGTCGACGCGGCGGAGTTCGGCGTGCGACGGATCAAGAAGCTCCCCATATCCTCGCGACTGATGCGAGAACTGCATGAGCGTCTGCTCAAGAGCGGCCGGGGGAACTCGAAAGATCCCGGAGCGTTTCGACGGTCACAGAACTGGATAGGTGGGAGCCGTCCGGGGAATGCGCTGTTCGTCCCCCCGCCGCACGCGCGAATTGCGGAGTGTATCGCCAACCTCGAGACATTCATCCACGATCAGCCGGAGAAAACGCCTGCGCTCGTGAAAGCCGCCGTGGCCCACGTGCAGTTCGAGACGATTCACCCGTTCCTCGATGGAAACGGCCGGGTGGGACGGCTGCTCATCGTTCTGGTGTTGATCTCGGAAGGGCTGCTCCGTCAGCCGTTGCTGTATCTCAGCCTGTATCTGAAAGAGCATCGAGGCGAATACTATGACCTGCTCCAACGGGTCAGGGCGGAGGGGGACTGGGAGGCGTGGCTCGAGTTCTTCTTTCGAGGCGTGCACGAAACCGCGGACGCGGCGGTCGCGACGGCGACAACGCTGCTGAAGTTGTTTCATCGCGACAATGACCGGGTGGAACAGCTCGGCCGGCCTGGTATTACAGCCCAGCGCGTGTTGAAGGCGTTTCAGGGCGCGCCCATCCTTTCAGCAAAGCAGATCGTGGAGAAGAGCGGGGCAACGCTGGCAACCGTAAATCGGGCGCTTGAGCAGCTCGAATCTCTGCGCATCGTTCGAGAAGTGACAGGTCGAAAACGTGATCGACTTTGGGCGTACTCGGCCTACATCGCCGAGCTGTCGAAGGGAACGGCACCTCTTCCTCAAGAGTTTCGCTAATTGCATTTGGTCGTCAAATGCAATTAGTCCCGCGCGCTAATTGCGCCGCGAAATTTCTTCTCCCAAGCATGCCTCCGTGCCCGTTTGCCGGTGACTTTACCGGTGACGACTTTACCGGTGACGGAGCCCGATTTCTCTCAACCGCTTGGAGTCGTTGAACGAATCTTTAATCAAGCTCCGTCCCTGATTTTTCTCAAGCATCCGGAATCATTAGGTTTAAACTGAACCGGGCTCCGTCGTTGATTTCGGCGCAGGTGTACCCGGCCGCGCAATCTCGGCGCTCGATCCTCTCGAATGCTCCGAGCGGGTCTAAAACAGTGTGTAGATAAACGGTGCGACTGCTGAGCCCGCGGTTGAAACGATGAGCAAGCCGAGGAGCAGCGAGAAGAGCACAATCGGTGTCAGCCACCACTTCTTCCTGACCTTCAAGAAGTCCCAGATCATTCCGAAGTTCGATTGGCGGGCGGGTGCGGGTTGATTGGCCATGGTGATTCCCTCGCAAGATTGCGTCGCTGAGCGGATTCCTTTGAAACTAGTACGGGAGGTAATAACGCGCAGCACTGCCGGAAGCGTCGGTCTTGTGCCAATACGTCGTCGCAGCCTTATCCAGCTTCGTGTCGAGCAGATCCTTCCCGATGAGTCGAAGAAATATTCCGAGCGGGGTGACAAGGCAATAGTACATGACGGTCAGGATAATGAACGTCATCACGATCGACATCTTCTCTCCGAAGAGCATCCAATACTTCTCGAGCGGAGCGAGCTTCGTCGGGAAGTAGATTGCCGAGACCAGGAACGTTCCCCCGATAGCCAGGAAATACGGCCATGCACTGCCCTCGCGCCAGAGCGACACTCCGCAGAGGATGGTAAACGCAAGCGACATAACGAGTCCGAACTTGCGCAGGACATCCGGAGTTTTGGGCGAACTAATCGAGCTCATATTCCTTTTTCCACTCTCCGTCGTCTTCCACCGCTGGCTGCTCTTCCTTCAGAAGAACGCAGTCTTCAAGAACTAACACGTCCATCTCAGTGCGCATGAAGCATCGATACGCGTCATCTGGGGAGCAGACGATCGGTTCGCCTCGCACGTTAAATGACGTGTTCACGAGGATTCCGTAGCCCGTCAGCGCCTCGAACTCGCGAATCAAGTCGTAAAATGCAGGATTGTCCTCGCGCTCCACGGTCTGGATCCGCGCCGAATAATCGACGTGCGTGACTGCCGGGATATCGCTGCGGGCGACGTTCAGCTTCTCAATTCCGAAGAGCGAGTTCTCGTTCGCCGTCATGGCGCGCCGACGCTCTTCGCGGACGGGCGCAACGAGCAGCATATACGGTGACTCACAATTCATCTCGAAGAAGTCCGCGACACGTTCGCGCAAGCAGGCCGGCGCGAAGGGTCGAAACGACTCCCGATACTTAATCTTCAAATTCATGACCTTCTGCATCTTCGGGCTACGGGCATCGCCGAGGATGCTGCGTGCGCCGAGCGCGCGCGGGCCAAATTCCATGCGGCCGGAGAACCATCCGACAACCTTCTCTGCCGCAAGATGCGACGCCACCGCTTTTGTGGTTTCGGCGCCTTCGTATCGACGATACGGGATGTTCTTCGACTTGAGCCACGTCTCGACTTCGACGTTCTTGAGCACCGGTCCCAGATAGGAGCCCCGTTGCGTATCGCGCCCGTTCGATGCGCGACGCGGATTGTCGAGAGCCTGGTGCCAAGCAAAGAGTGCTGCGCCGAGCGCTCCGCCCGCATCTCCCGCGGCGGGTTGAATCCAGATCCGATCGAAAATCCCCTCACGAAGGATTTTGCCGTTCCCGACGCAGTTCAGCGCGACACCGCCGGCAAGAACGAGGTTCTTTTCGGCCGATTCCTTCCGAACGTGGCGCGCCATGCGGAGCATGATCTCTTCGGTGACATCCTGCACCGAGCGCGCCAGGTCCATTTCGCGCTGCCCGAGCTGCGATTCTGCGGTCCGCGGCGGTCCGCCGAAGAGTTTATGGAACTTCTCCGACGTCATGGTCAGACCCTGACAGTAGTTGAAGTATTCCATGTTCATCTTGAACGATCCGTCGGGCTTCAGGTCGATCACGTGATCGAGGATGAGCTGGACGAACTTGGGCTCGCCATACGGGGCAAGTCCCATGACCTTGTATTCGCCGGAGTTCACCTTGAACCCGGTGTAATACGTGAACGCCGAGTAAAGCAGGCCGAGGCTGTGCGGAAAGCGGAGCTCAAAGCGGAGATCGATCTGGTTCCCGGAGCCCGTTCCCCACGACGTTGTCGCCCATTCGCCAACTCCATCGAGGGTCAGGATTGCGGCGCGATCAAACGGAGAGGGATAGAACGCAGATGCGGCATGGGATTGGTGGTGCTCCGGGTACAAGAGGTCTGCTTTGTCATTGCCGACCTCGCGACGGATGAGATCACCCATCCAGAGCTTCTCCTTAATCCACAGCGGCATCGCTTTGGCGTAAGAGCGGAATCCTATCGGGGCAAAAGCAAGATACGTCTCTACCAATCGCTCGAACTTGATCCACGGCTTGTCGTAGAAGGCGACGTGCGTGATTTCGTCACTCGTGATCCCGCCCTGCCGGAGACAAAACTCCACCGCTTTTCGGGGAAAGCCTGCATCGTGCTTCTTTCGGGTGAAGCGCTCTTCCTGCGCCGCCGCCACGATTTCGCCGTCCGTAACAAGGCAGGCTGCCGAGTCGTGGTAGAACGCGGAAATACCGAGAATATTGGTTCGAGCCATGTGAGTCGTCAGAGGGTCTCTTCGCGCGAAATGAGCCGCTCGCGCAATTCTTAGGATTAAAACTCCAGCACAATCGTAACCGGCCCGTCGTTCTCAAGCGCGACTTTCATGTGTGCGCCGAATACTCCGGTCGACACGCGTCGCACTCCGGTCTTCCGGAGCTGCTCGACGAATAGGT
>JADYYL010000197.1 GCA_020853655.1 Deltaproteobacteria bacterium | reverse complement strand
GTGCAATCTGATCGCATCGCGCAGTAGCGCCTCGTCCTCCCACCAGGAAAACTGCATCTCCTGTCCGAAGCTTCGTGCGAAGAACTGCACGACTTGACCAGCGTCTTCTTCGAACATTCTCCTCACCACGATCTTACCACCCGGATCTTCCATCTCCACCTCCCTCCAGTGGATCGGAACGCGCCGAAACGCGTCTCGAGTCACCGGAAAAAGGGGCCATGCGAAGAAAGTGAAAAAGCCTTTGAAACCTTTCAGTCTGCACACTTCTCGAGCGGGGCTTATCCCCCGCGCGAGAAATGAGAGTTCATCTACCTAACCCTGTGCGCCAAATCCGATACATCGTGTTTTGGCTGGAGTCAGAGCTTTAAACCCTTGAACTCCCGTGAGTCGAGATTCTATAGATTTTTGTTATAAATCTCGGCTTCGTGTTATATACACAACACATGATCAAGCTATCCGACGCACTCGACGAGATTCTCAACGGGAACCCGTTCCTCAAGCTCGGGCTCCACCACAGTCTCTTCAACCTTTCGCAGCTCAGCCGCTATCTCCTGCCTCAGGTCTCCGCGCGAACGAAGCGCGACGTCCAGCCGAGCGCAGTCTTGATGTCGCTCTCCCGAATTCAGCGTCGAAGCTCTTCTGCGAAAGGAAACAAAGAGCCGAAGTTTGAGATCGATAAGTTGACGATTAATTCCCATCTTTGCATCGCGACGTATGGAAGCTCGCGGGAGGTCAATCGCGCGATCAACGAGCTGCACCGACACATCCAGCAGGAGGATGGCTTCTTCTCACTCTCGGAGGGGACGGCTCAACTCACGTTGATCGTTGAGAAACGCCATGTCCCTTTGCTGAAGAAAGCGATCAAGGAAAAGGTGCTCTGGGAGGAGACCGAGGCTGCTTCGATTGGGATCCGCTTTGACAAACGTTATCTCGACACTCCCGGGTTCATTTACTTCATCTTGCAACAGTTGTATTTCCAGAACATCAACGTTCTGGAGCTCACGTCCACAACAACGGAACTGATCATCTACTTGAAGGAGCAGGATGTCCGCCTCGCCTTCGACACTCTCTACTACCGATTCCGCTAATACCCTGGCCGTCGATCCGTCGCCTGATGTGCTCGATATGCTCCGAGCACAGTCGCAGCAACTGAGCTCTCTGCTGAGCAAGACGAACTTGAAGAAAGCACCTCTCTTCGACTCACCGTTGTGGGAAGGAGCGGTGTTGCGAATCGACCTCTCGGCGAAGAACCAACATCTCCAGGCTCTCGATGCTCAGAATGCCGTGCAGCTCGAGCAATACATCTGGGGGTTGATGGACAGCGCGGGCGCTCGACTGGCGCTCGGCGGCTACGCGGAGAGTCGAGCGTGGTACAAGCGAAGTGAGAACTTTGTGGCGGAAGGCGAAATCCGCTCGGAGCATCTTGGGATCGATTACTGGGTGCCTGCGGAGTCAGCCCTCTTCTGTCCACTCGACGGCGTGGTGCACAGTTTCCGCGATAACGTCGGAGCCGGGGACTACGGACCGACGATCATCCTTCGACACGAACTCCAAGGACTCGAGTTCTTTTCTCTTTACGGCCACCTCAACCGAGAGAGCCTCGACGGGAAATTCGAAGGTCAACGGTTCTCCGCCGGAGAGCGACTCGGCGCGGTCGGCAATTATCCCGTCAATGGGGACTGGCCCCCCCATCTCCACCATCAACTCATGCTTGAACTGTTTGGAATGCGCGGAGACTTCCCGGGCGTAGCGGCGAAGTCTCGTGCAGAGTTCTTCCTGACGCTGTGTCCCGATCCAGCGCTGCTCGTTTCGCCCGCGTAGTTGGGGGCACCTTACTTCGTAGCGGCGGGGGTATACGCGACATCTTCATTCGCGGTCGACAGATCCGCGGAGATCCGATTGCGGACACGCACCTTAATGACACTTTCTGCGGGAAGCAGCGCCTCTTGAGCGAGATACTCGTAGAGAGATTCCGCCGCCACCCGGTGGGCGATCTCGTTCGGATGGCGGTCGACGCCCGGAAGCACCTGGAGTCGATCGGTGGGCATCCCTCGAAAGCTCGGAAGCAGATCATAGACCCGGTAATCCAACTCACTCAGAGCCGTAGCGATCTTCTCGTGTATGGGAAGAAACGGATAATCGACGAGAGTCGGCTCAAAGAGCGGGAAGATAATGCCCACGACAGGAACGTCCGCCTTCCGACACTTCGCACGGATCTTCGCCAGCGAATCGCGAAAGAGTGCCCACCCTTGCTTGTGTTCGAAGAGATCAAAGAAGTATTTCTGGTAGGCATGTCGGCTGCTCCACGCATGGATGCGCTGCAGCACGAAGGCACCAAATTTCCAGTGAGAAAGAAGACCGCTATCGAATTCGAGCTCGCCTCCTATACCGACCCGGCCGCGAAGGAGGCCGGCACCGGGAGCGACGGGTTTTCGCTCCGCATCGTTCAAAGTGATCTGCAGCAAAACGAGATCGGCACCCTCCCTTAACGCCTGCTCGACGAGCGGAACCTCGTGATTCGTGGACAGTCTCGGCATCCCATAATTGAGGACCTCGACGCGGGGCGCGGCAAGATTCAAGTTCAACATCCGCTCGAGCCGCTTGGCGAAGGTATCGTCGAACTGCATATAGGGCGCAAACGAAAACGAATCACCAACGACGGCGATTCGGTACGTCGACGCGGGTTTCGCGGTGTCATAGGGACCATTGCGAAGATCACGAGCTCCCTCCGGTGCATAGTAAAACTTTGGGCGATCATCACTCGGAGCAGTCCCGCGCGGAATCACTCGGAACAGGACCTCCGCGCCGATGAGCATGACAAGGAGCGTCACAAAGAGAAGGCACAGATTGGCGAGAATGGGTTTCATCGAAGAGTGCTGTAAAGATCGTTAAAAAATCGTCTTCTGTTTTCTTATGAGCCCGGCTTGGCGGATCGAGGGCCGAAGCGTTCGCCCCATATGTGCATCGCTTCCAGAACCGGCTTCAGTTGGTGCCCCACTTTGGTGAGAGAGTATTCGACTTTCGGCGGAATCTGCAGATACACCTTCCGAGACACGATCCCATCTCTCTCGAGTTCGCGGAGTTGCTTGACCAGCGTGCGATGGGAGATCCCTCCGAGTGACTGGTGGAGCTGATTGAATCGCTTGGTCCCGTCCTGCAGGAAGTAAATGACCAACACCTTCCACTTCCCGCCGATGATGCGAAGTGTGGTCTCTACGTCGCAGCTGACGCTCTTCTTTTTCCCAGCCACGGCGCTTAGTATCCTCGAGGATAGTGAGTAACAAAAATGCCCATACTTGTATTTCTGATAGCCGAGCCTTACATGTCAAGAACGAGAAATGGAGGGCAAATGAACACAACGAAAACACTGAAACAGATCGAGTCGGTGAGAAAGATCACCGAGAGCCATATGGTGGGCGATGGATTGCCGGTGCGGCAGGTCTTCTCGCCTCGCGGAGCTGACAATACCTTCAGCCCATTCATCATGCTCGACTATATCGGTCCGGCGAAGTTCCCTCCGATGGAGAAGCAGAAGGGCGTTGACGAGCATCCGCACCGTGGCTTTGAGACCGTCACGCTTGTTTTTCAGGGAGTTCTGGAACATCGCGACTCCGCGGGCAATGCAGGCCGAATCGAAGCAGGAGACGTTCAGTGGATGACGGCAGCATCTGGTGTCGTCCACGAGGAGAAGCATGGAAAAGAGCTCATGCGGAACGGCGGCGTTCTTGAAGCTGCTCAATTGTGGGTGAATCTTCCGGCCAAGGACAAGATGGGAAAGCCAAAGTATCAGGCGCTGACGGCGGCGAGCATCCCGACCGTGCCACTTGAGAATGGAGCGCTTCGTATTGTTGCGGGCCGCTATCGCGATGCCCATGGTCCCGCAGCGACTCACACCGAGCTCAACGTATGGGACTTGCGAATCCGGCCCGGCGTTTCAGAACTGGAGATACCAGAATCCCATACAACCCTCGTGGTGGTTGTTGAGGGTGAAACGCTCGTGAATGATAGTGAGCGTGTCTCCGGATTGGAGCTCGTCCAGTTTGGCCGTAGCGGTGGCGCGATTCGCGTCGAGGCAAGTACCGAAGCCCATCTGCTCGTGCTGACCGGCGTTCCCATCGACGAGCCCGTCGTGAGCTACGGTCCGTTTGTGATGAACTCGCAGGCAGAGATTCATGCCGCCATCCGCGATTACCAAGAGGGAAAGATGGGGCGGCTCGACGACTCGGCGAACTAACGGAATCATGCGGCGTGGGTCGGAAGGCTCACGCCGCCGCGCTGGATTTCTGCCAGTAGAGGTGAGCGCGTCAGGCAGACGGAGTGGCGCCTCCGATCGACCGCCGACTCAAATGCACTTCGAGATTCACCTAGGGACTACTCCTGCTTGCGCGCTGCTCGTGTGCACATGGAGTTCGAAGCGGCGAATGCGTTTTCATTTTTGAACGCAGTTTTCCAGACGGGTCCCCTCACCTGGGCTTTCCGAGAGCTATTTCAGCTTCGGGCTCGCCGCCCGAACCGGCGGGTCCACAAATGCGCTGTCCCAGGTATTCATAGGGATGATGCGGATCGGATCCAGTTCCACGGGCTCCTTCTCTGCACCACGCACACTCATAACGCTCCGGCTCACTGCAACGGAGGATCGACTCACCTGCAGAGTGTCCGTGATGTCGATGTCAGGCGCCTGCACGCGCCCCGGATTCAGAAACCATCGCCGCAATCTGGAAGTTTGCTCCGCACTCCCGGATTGCGCCGGAGTGCGATCAACGACTTTGGAGACCATGTAAGAGAAGCAGTTTGCAGCACCAGAGGTGACAAAACAGTCTGCCACCGTCACCTTGAAGGCGGACGAGCCGTCGCGTTCGAAATCCTGGAATCGCATTGCCACCGACCGGTCATCGATTCGCGCAGCTCCCGTGGGTGGGAGAGCATTCAGTGACGCCCGCGCCACAGCGGACACTATCTTTTGATCCGGTGCGCGTCCCGGATCGACCTCGACACCCTCGACAAAGAAGCGCGGGGCCTTGGGGTCCGGGGGAAACGGAATGATGAAGTCGACCGTGATCGGTTGAATCGTAGATTCCAGCGCACTCCGAACGGCCGGAAGCGACACCATCTCGTTCACTGTGACACTCCCTCGCAGGTATCGCTGCTGCGGGTCAGGAAACAAACCAATACCGCCGTCCCGGAAGAACGCTCCGCTCGCGCTCCGTGCTCGGTTGAGGTCCAGCTCGATTCGAGAGGAGTCCGCCACGCCAAGATATCGGCGAACGGCATCCTCTGCCTGGGAGCGCTCTGCGCGAGTGGTTGCCGATCGGTTCGTCGCCGGCACCCCCATCCGGACGAGCACACTCTCTATGGAAGGATCAGAGAGCGCCGTCGCGGCCGTCTCGGCTGCCGAGCGAAGCGCCTCTCCATCCACTACCGACGACGGCTTCGTCGTGGGAGCGTCGGAACGCGTCACCAAAGGGGTCGAATTTTGCTGTAGAATATTCACGAGGGTCGTTATTCACCAGGACGACGAGCGAGTGCTCTTTCCCCGAAAGTGCCCTTTTTCTACCAAACGAGGCCAACGAGGTCGGGGACTTATCCCAGCAGAGCGGTGAAAAGGTCGTCTCCCGGACGACTTCTTCAGCTCGTGCGACCTTGTGATCGCGCGAGATCGCAACCAGTGCTTTCTTGAGCCGATTCTTTGATCACCGAGCGAGAGTCGACAGCCCGCGCGTGGAGATGTTAGACCACGCCCCATGTCACACTTACTCAGCTGCACCAATCTCGAAAAATCCTTCGGCCCGACGCCGTTGTTTGAGAAACTATCTCTCTCGGTCCATGAAGGCGAACGCGTCGGCCTTATCGGCCCCAATGGAGCCGGCAAATCTACATTCCTACGAATGCTCGCCGGTCAGGAAGATCTCGACGGTGGGAAGATCATCTACCGAAAGGGGCTGCGAGTATCCTACCTTCCTCAATCGGAAACGTTTGACGAGAGTGACTCAATCGATGAAATCCTGAATGCCCGCTGCGACAGTCATTGGAGCGATCTCGAACGGCATTCGAGAGTGGGCGCTGTTCGGAATCTCATTGGCCTCCCAGAGGACAAGGAGCGGATACGCCAGCTTTCGGGCGGATTCCGGAAGCGACTCGCGATTGCGTCCAAGCTGCTTGAGGATCCGGATCTGTTCCTGCTCGACGAGCCGACAAACCAATTGGATCTTGAGAGCATCATCTGGCTCGAGCACTTCCTTCACGGAGCAGCATTCGCTTCCATCATCATCAGCCACGATCGCACGTTCCTCGAGAATGTCACGACCCGAACCATTGAGATTAGTCGGCGCTATCCAGAAGGGTTTATCTCGGTCGAGGGCAGCTATGAGAACTTCCTCGTGCGCCGCGAGGAGATCGTCGAGCAACTTCAGCGGCGAGAACAGAACCTCGCCAATTCTGTTCGACGAGAGACCGAGTGGCTCCGGCGTCAACCAAAAGCGCGCACGACGAAGGCATCCGCTCGAATTCAGAACGCGGAGCGCCTGATTTCTGAATTGCATCAATCGAAATCTCGATCACGAGTCGCGACGCAGGCAGAGGTTGATTTCTCGTCGACCGGCCGCCAGACGAAGCGTCTCATCGTCGCCGAGGGAATCTCAAAAAGTTTCGGCGAACTGCAGATTGTTTCTGGCCTTGATGTTGTTTTGACGAAGGGCATGAAGCTCGGCATCGTCGGACGCAATGGAACCGGGAAATCGACCTTACTCAAGATATTGAGTGGTGAGCTATCCGTTGATGATGGCAAAATTTGGCAAGCACCGAACTTACGTGTCGTCTCATTCGACCAGCAGCGCGCAGGACTGAACCGTTCAGTCTCGTTGAAGCGGTTTCTCGCTCCGGAGTCGGATTCCGTTGTGTTCCAAGGGCGGGAACTCCATGTCGCTTCTTATGCAGCCCGCTATCTTTTCCGCGCGAATCAGCTGGAGACGCAGGTATCCATGCTTTCCGGCGGGGAGCAAGCTCGTCTGCTGATTGCAAAATTGATCCTGGAGCCCGCGGACGTCCTCCTCCTCGACGAGCCGACGAACGATCTGGATATCGATACACTCGAAGCGCTCGAAGAAAGCCTTGAGAGCTTTGAAGGGGCGGTGGTTCTGATATCTCACGATCGAAAGATGATTGAGGGGGTCTGCGATCTTTTCCTCGTCATGCATGACGGAAAGGGAGAGTACGTAGCGAGCTTCAATCAATGGGAGGACCTCGTCTCCGAACCAACTCAGGAACCTGCCCGCAAGGTTGGGACTCCAGCCGCTCTATCGACCGAGGAGCAGCGAGAGCTGAAGCAGATGGAGCGTTCGATTGAGAAGGCGGAAAAACGCGTCGCGCAACTGGAAGAGCAAATGGCCCGCGAGATTCAAGAGGGCAAGGTCGTGACCGATCTCAACAAGAAGCTCGCCGAAGCAACTCGGACAGTCGAGAGCCTCTACAAGAGGTGGAGTGAACTTGCTGGGGCGTAGCAACGCCGACGGCAACGATGCAGTGTCATGAAACCGTACTGGATTGCATGCCGCGGGATAAAGAAGGCGTCCCAGCGACTTACTGGATGTAACCCACAGTCCGAACGACCTCATCTCGAAGCTCGCGCTTAAACGATCCGCCAAACGCCTCGAATATTCGCTCGATCTCGTTGGGAAGTTCTCGAGGGAGCAAAGCTCTCGGTTGGACGCGGTCCTCCGTGGCAAACACGAGCTGCGTCATCGGATCGTGGTTGTGCGCAAACGAGATCGGCTCGTCGAGCAGTTTCGCCGCGCGCTGCAGATCATCTGATTGCCCCCGTTCCATATTCGGTCGCACGAGGTCGAGGCGGCGGCGTAACCCTTCGAGCAGTGTCTGAGCGTCGAGCAAAAGGCCCGAGACGCCTTCGGCAGAGACAACGGCTCGATGGGCGGAACCACTGCGATACTCAGAAAGAAGCCTGGTCGCGGTCTGACACAATGTCGACAGTTCGCGAAATCGTCGCTGCAGAAGAGTATTGGGATCGACTGGACGGGAATCGGGAAGGTGAATGACTCGGGCGCCGGTAGCGACCGCTCGACAACCAGTGAGCGCTTCTGACGCTCTCATGCCCGGGCCTCTCATGGTTCGCATCATACTTCTCCGCGGGTAAGCTTGGCTGGAAAACGAGACGGTAGCGCCTTCCGAGAAAAAGTAAAGAGCCTCATCAAAAATCCTTGTTCTTCGGACGCCTTCACCGACCGAGATCCAGTCCTCAAAATTGCCGCAACCCGTCGTGAAAACGAAAGGTTTTTCGCAGCGGTCGGCCGCGCAGACTTCCGAAAGAAAAAGTGGAGGACAGACCTCCCGGTTCCTTCGTGTCTGAACCTCTGGCCCCGCACCCTCCCGTTCTCAACTGACGCCAATCACCCTTCGCATCATCGATCGAGCGAGATCCCCGTGATACCGTTTTTCCCTGGGAATCTTGAAGGAGGGCTCATGCAATCATCTCGCACGCACTTACCCACGGTCGTCACTCGAGAAGCGTGGCTTCAATCGCGCAAGTTGTTGTTGGAAAAAGAGAAAGCATTCACCAGAGCCCGCGACGCATTGAACGCCGAGCGACGCAAGCTCCCGATGGTCGAACTCACCAAACAGTATTCCTTCGAAGGCCCAAACGGCCGAGTATCGTTCGTGGATCTCTTTGATTCTTCGCGACAGCTCATCATCTATCATTTCATGTTCGATCCCGACTCCCCTCCCCCGGGCCAGTCAGGTGCACCGTGGTCGGAGGGCTGCCCTGGATGCTCATTCATGCTCGACAATATTCCGCACCTCTCGCACTTCCGTGCCCGAGATACATCCTTCGTCGTTGTTTCGCGCGCGCCTCTCGCAAAGATCGAACCGTTCAAGAGGAGAATGGGCTGGACGTTGCCCTGGGTTTCGTCTTTCGGAACAGAATTCAATTACGATTTCCAGGTCACCATCGATCCCGAGAAAGGCAGCACCGAGTGGAACTACAGGGACACGGCCCAGCTCGTGCAGGAGAACAAGATTCCGGCCACCAAGGGAGAACTACCAGGAGCCAGCGTATTCCTCCGTGACGGAGAAAGAGTCTTTCATACCTATTCGACGTATGCGCGGGGGCTCGATGCTCTGATGGGTTCTTATCAATACTTGGATCTCACCCCCTTTGGTCGACAAGAGGAATGGGAGGATTCGCCGGAAGGATGGCCCCAGTCACCGACCCACTCTTGGCTCCGGCACCACGACAAATACGAGGGCGCATCTCAACGTGACGCCGCCTGCTGCTGCGCCTCGCACGCGAACCGCTAACCGCTCGCAAACACGAAGGAGATCGGATTAGGCAGAATCTGATCTCCTTCGACGAGATTCCCTGGAGCATTCGACGACCGCACCCCGATAAGGGGTTGTCGGTCGTTCTTTCTTGGGATGGAGGTGGTATGGTTCGGAATTCTCTGATCGAGGTGGCTCCAGGACGTCGGATTGACATCAATCTCGGCTGGGCGCCCCGCCAGTCGGCCAAACGCTTAACCCTCTTTTCTTGCGCAATCCTGTTCTACGCGGCCTTCGCTGCCGCGATCGTCTTCGCATCGTCGTTCTCGTTCAGCGACTCGAGTGCGCCGGCCGATCCGATTCGATCAAGTGGAAACATCACGTTCTACTGGAAATAAGCCCCCCACCGTTGAAAGCACGACATTCCGCCCCCTTAAGCGGCGTCGTCACGAAGCATTCCTCTGCCGAACCCATCTTCACCGAACTCTTTTCACTTCTTCCTGTCTAACACATGAGGAGCTCGCGCCGGTCTGCGCGGAGCGACCTGATGTTTGACTGAACTCACATTGGAGTACCTATGGGTTCGCGATTCGGTGGTCCGTCTCCGGTACAGATTTACGTGGCAAAAGTTCGCTGGATCGTCGCTGGGCTTTCAGCAACGATCCTGGTCCTCGTGGCATCACTCGTCGCTGTCGTCGGTCAACCGCAAGCTGCTCCCGCCCCTGTTCGGGATTCCCCCTCCCGCTTTCAATCGCCGAGAATCGAGGTTCTTGTCTCCCGGGGTGCTCTCTCCGCGGGGACTGAAGTGAACGATACCGTTCTGACAACGGTGGCGCTCTCCTCGGAGGAGCTCCCAGAAGGCGTGGTCCTCGACCGGGATCGACTTTCGATATACGGAAAGTTTCTCCGCGCCGGTCTGCCAGGCGGACACTTCATCTCCCAGCAGGACCTCAGCGATACGCCGCCGATAAGCTCTGTACCAATTCCCCCAGGCATGCGTCTGGTGGCGATTCTCGTTGACGCGACAACCGCTGTCGATGGGTTTGTCATCCCGAACACGCGCGTGGACGTAATCTGGAGTTTCACCGACAAGGATGGACAGCGGCAGATCGCGAAAATCGTCCCGACGGCGAAAGTCGTCTCTGTCGACGGTAAGCGAAATAGGGAACAGAACGGCCGCCATGAAATCTCGGAACAAAATCGATCCCGCGTCTCACTCCTCGTGAGCGATGAAGACGCACAACGAATCGAGTATGCGCGTGCGAGTGGAACGCTCAGTCTCGTGCTCGTGGGCGACGGGCATATCGACGAGCCGCGGAGTGCCTCTGTTTCCACCATGAACAAGGACAAAGTTCTGCGTCAGGCAGCACCAGAGAGAAAGGCAGATGGGCACCTCTCTCTCATTGAGAATGGCCAGCGCGTGACGCGGCAGTTGATCGACGGAGTATGGCAAGACGTCAGGTGACGTTCAGGATCGCGAATGTTAACGTACTCCCGACTTCCATTCCCATATCGACTCCGCGGATGTCGCACACCCGACAGGAGGAGCGAGGACGCGAGATGCGATGGAATAGCAACCGAGGAGAGTGTGCACGATCAAGCCGAACTTCCGGAGCAGGAACTCGTCGCCAGAATCATTTTTGGCGAGAAGGACCTTTTTCGCGAGATCGTCGTTCGATACGAGCCGCTCGTATATCGAACGATACTTCGGAGCACGGGCGACGCTATCATCTCTTCCGACCTCACTCAGGACACATTTCTCCGCGCGTATACGAAGCTTCCAACATTCCGCTTCGAGTCCAAACTCTCAACATGGGTCCTGCGTATCGCCCTCAATCTGACTTCGAATCACCTTTCATCGAAAGCCTATCGTCAAAGCAAGCGGACATCGTCTGAATCGAAACTGCTGAACGAAATGCCCCAGCTCTCAGAGGATGCCCAGCCGGAACGAGAGCTTCAACTCAGGGTCGCCGAGATGCAGGACGCTATTCGATCGCTTTCGCCAAAATATCGGGAAGTCGTCATCCTCTGCTCCCTCGGACAACGAACCTACGCGGAAACAGCAGAGATTCTTGGCATTCCGGTGGGCACGGTCAGGTCGCGTATGAATGCCGCGCGGCAAGAGCTTCGAACCCTCATGGCAGTGCCGGTTTCGCGGAGGAACGATCGATGACCGAACACATTGATGACATCCTGCAAGCCTACTGCCGGGAATCGCTGTCTACGGAGCAGCGCCAAAGCATAGATCGGCGACTCGCTGACGAGCCCGATCTTCGCCAGGCTCTCGAACTTCATCGACTTCTTCACGCCGTTGAGCAAGAAGCGAGTCTCAGCCGTTCGGGTTATGAGAGCGTTGCAGATTCGGTCATGCGTCGCGTTACGTATCGGGACTTTCGGACGCTCGATATTGCGCGTTGGCTTTTGCCATCGCGAGCCTTCAATACTGCATTGGCGAGCTTTGCCATCGTTCTGATTACCCTTCTTTCAAACGTTCCGCTTCCGCGTGAGCAAGCTCGCGAGGCCTCGATGCCGTCGGAGAGCACTCTTGCGGCGCTCGCGTCGAAGCGCGCTGACAATCTGACGCCAGAGTTTGAAGCCGTCACTCTCGAGCTTCCACAAAGCGTTGTCTGGAACGGCTGGGCGGAACCCAATCGAAACGTGGATATTGTTGGGCTCTTTTCGCCGGACGACGGACCAACTTCGGCACGTCCAATCGCTCGCGGTGCGCAGGTAGTATCGGTGCTCGCCACAGCGGGTGAGGCACACTCTGTGGACTCGTCACCTTCGTCCCGAACGCGGATAACATTGCTCGTTCCAAAGAATGCGCTGGGCTCGCTGGAATTGATTCAGACATTTGGTGACGTAACACTTGCTCCGCCCGCACCGACACTGCGGGAGGCGCAGAATGCCGAGTTCGTGCCGGTCCTCGTGGCCAAACGCAAGATGAGCCGGGGGGAGCGACTCACCAGCGCAGATTTCGAACTGAGACCGCTCCAGGCAAGCGCAATGCCCCCTGGAGGGTTGACGGCCGACGATCTTCCTTCTCTCGAGGGGTCACACGCGGCGACGGATATCCTCCCGGAGACCCCCCTCTCCGAGGTCAACATCGTCCGATGGGCGTCCGGCTCCGCCTAACCGTGCGATATCTTCCACAATGATGCGGTGGGTTCACTTCGGTTCCATCTCGAGATACACTGCCGTCTTTCATCCATATCTCGGTAGAGGTAACCCCGGCACTCTCAACGTGACGCTCATCCGCGCCCCGTTGGGAAGTTCAGTGCCGTTGAAGGTTTGTGTCAGTCGTTGTTGAAGCAGCGATCAGATATCGACTGCGTGCTTTCGCCCCTCCCCCACGCGTCACATTCTCGATGTCGGGCTCTTCAGCCCGCTTTTCCAGCTCGACCTATTGAGCAAGGTGTCATCATGGATCACGTTCCCGCGGTCGGCCTCGGTCGAACGTCGCTCACCCGCTATATCGAAGTGGCATTCTTCGAACTCCACACTTCACAGGAACTCGCCACGCTCCGAGCGTGTGCGGGCTATCACATGGACGGAATCAACCGGGGCGATTTGTCTCGAGGCGATGAGATCGCGGCGTTCATTCTCAACCGGATTCAGCACCTCTCGGATCCGGAGTACGAGCGCACCCTCACCGAACTCATCGCGCAGGTCGTTACGTCGCGAATCATGCGCGCGCTGCATCTGATCACGATTAGCGACAGTGTCGCGATTGAGCGTCAGCTCCGCATGGCACGTATGCCGCTCGACATTCCGCGCACGGCTGCCGAAGTGGCTCACGGTCCGACGCCCTTCCACTGGGTGATTCCGTGGGTACGGCATCCGAATCGCGAGGCGATCTTTCGCGGAGACTTTTCGGTCATCGGCTTCCGTCCGGCTGAGTGCAGATATGGCGCCGCGCTTGCGGACGGGCTCATTCGCGCGGCCGCGTGGTTTTCGGCGGCGGATATCTCCGAGGATAAGCGAGACATTCCGGCGACTGAGCGTTGGTGCACATTCCTGGTCGCCTGGCATGAATGGCGTCAGGGCACCGCGTCCATGCACCTCGAGCCGAAACGCGGAAACGACATCGACAACGCCCGAACGGTGATGGCGTTCTACTCGGAGTTCAGTGTCACGCAGCTCCTTACGCTGCGACAGACCCTTCCGGAGATGACGCAACAACTCGGGCGGGCTCTCGTACCCGTGCCGCTCGAAAGCCCCTCTGACTGCCGGCGCTATCTCAAGGGGGTCGTCGTTCGGTGGCGAGACAGGGCCAAGGAGAGGTTTCCTCGGCTGGAGGAGCTCTTCGGCTCCGACCAGACGACACTGACCAACACGGAACGCTACCTCGTTTGGCTGCTCGCAACCCAGACAAAGGTCCGCGATCCGATCGCTCCGTTCAACCGACTGATCGTCGCGACCAAGGCCTACCAGCTCCTGCGCCCTCCCGTTCCATCGGAGGCGGAGATTCACGAGCTGGTCACAGAACTCGCAAAGCCGTGTGAGGAGGATCAACTCCGCCAACAGCCGGCGCGAGTTGACTGATTCACACGGCTGGTTCTTCCACGAAGGTTCGGGGCGAGAAACGCGTGAACCCACGCATTTCTCGCCCCACGGACTGATACTTCCCACTACTTCAATTTCACCCGTATCCGCCGGCTCTGGGCAACTATTCTCGGCAGGACCTTGGCAAGAGCGTCATCGCCCCAAGTTTTGCAAAGCACGAATTTGTCACAGGCGGATCACCAGGGCGGGCTCTCCGGCGCAAAATTCCACCTTCGCGAGTTTCGAGACGGAACCTCGTTTGTTGTCGGGAGCTCCCGCGCCCAGGCGGTGAGATGACCCCTTAGCGCCGATACCTCCGGTCGTCGCGATCGCGGTCTTCTAACTCGTTCCCAATCAAAGCCCCGCTCCCAGCGCCGACAGCCCCACCAATAAGGGCACCGGCCCCTGCGTTACCACTCTGGCTTCCGACCAGCGCCCAGACTCCCGCGCCGCCCAGCCCACCGATGGCAGCGCCCTTCTCGCGCTTGTCCCACCGTTCGGGATTGGCACTCGAGCAAGCAGAGAGCATGGTGATCACCAACAACGGAAGAGACCAACGCACAAAAGTTTTCATAACAGCTCCATTCGATCTTGGTACGGCGTAGCGCCGAATCGTCATCGATGCGCCCCATTCAACGCCTTTGTCTCGTTCTCGCGTATGATGGTGAACGGGGAGGAGAAGCCACACGTTCATCGGCACTGATCCCGAGGACGCACTGGAGGACAACGGAAACGGTTGGCAGACCTACGCGGAAGAGGGTCTGACTTTTCGGTTGCGCTCGCCACGAGTTCGTTGCTGAGTGTGGCGATAATTTCAACGCGATCACCGCGGAAAGAGGAGTATGGCGAAGCTCACGACGGTCTCTCCGACAAGTTCATCCGAAATGATTCCGTTTCGGCACGACAATGTTTTCACAAGGGAACGCACAACTGGAAGTGATCGATTGGTCGTCGGTCCACGTACGAATCATGTCCGAGTCCTGTTGGATCTCGCGAGCACGTGGAAGGGAGACTATTGGCTCCTCTACATTCTCGCAGTGTCCCGAACGGGACACCCCGCCGCCCGCTACCAGACCCCCGTCACGTTGGACTTCGAAGAGCTCACGGAATTCTTCGACTCATTCGGCACCTTCCTCGAAGCGGACGGGAGACACCATCTGTGGGTCGGTTCCGCTGACCAGGAGGGGATCCTGGTCTATGACAGACACGACATTATTTACGCTTACGGGGCTCTGGACGAGTATGAAGCACGGCTCGCTCAGCGCGGTTTTCGCATGGGAGAGGCGAAAGTGCCCCAAACTCACGAACACCAGATCTCCAGCGAGAATGATGCGCAAGAGGGTCGGATACTCAGCTACTGGGAGTGGTTATCTGTGCCGCTCAAGCCCGGCGACGATGATTAACAACGCGGTGAGAAGATCTGCGCAAATAGCCGAGAACGCAAGTAACCGTGCTCGCAAATCGCAGCAATGCGGCCCCTCTATCGTTCGATGTCGCGCAGCGCGTCCTCAGAGGTGATATCCATCACAACCCGTGCCACCTCCGGCCTGCCAAGGCTGGAATCGAAGTCGACTCTCTGTGGCATTCGTTCGACACGCGACCAGCGATCGTGCTTTACCGTCTTTCGGCGGACGACCGGCGGTATGGCAGAGAGACCTTGCCAGGCGGAAGGAGAACACCACATGTCCCCTTGCTCCGATCTCCGGTAGAGTCTCGGCTTCTCGATCTTTCCTTTCTCATCGCGGGTATCAGTGCATCCATGGTTATCAATGGATGTTTTTCTATAAATTGGCGAAAGCATGAAAGGTGGCGACGTCATGGTCTGCATCTCCGCCGGCTTTGTGTCCAGCCTCGTCGTTCAATTCCTCACCGCCGCTCGCGAACACGAGGAGTTCGCACCGAAACTCCGCGCATCCAGGGTAGGATTCTCCGTTGCATGGGCATGCAAAGACCGAGATCTGTCGCGAACGATGACAGCCCTCGAACAGGTCATCGACGCTCACAGTTCCATTGCTCATGGGCCCGACGCGAACGGGACGCGTTACGCCTTCTCACGCGTCGCGGTGAACTCTGCGCAGAAATTTCCGGTCGAAGTTTCGGTCTCTGGGACATCAAGCTGGGAGATCGACTCCAGCGTGGCCATGCTTTTCGGTGTCATTCACGGTTGTCCCGCCGTTGCGGACTGTTCAGAGATCACCGCCGCTCTAACGCAAATCGAAGGTATGGACGGCGCCCATCTCCCATTCGTCGAGGCAGTCGGTTGGCAGGTAGTCGTTTACGACCTCTCGCGCATCGAAGCGATGGAGACCGTCCTTTCTTGACAGACGGTGTGCAACCCGCAGAACAAGCCCCCCACTTTTTTCTCAAGCAGGGGGCTTGTTCTCGGATCGTCGACAGCATCTTGTTCAGTACAAATAGGAATTTGGAATGCACTGATACCGCGTACTCCACGGCACGAGAGCTTCTCACGATCTGCTCAATTACTTCTGTGCGAGCCGCTCTACCCACTTCCCATACGATTCAATGAATCGGGTAAAATACTTCTTCGTCTCTTCGTTGACGAGTTTGCCGTCCGCTCCAAAGTACGTCGAGGCATTGGAGAAATATGCCTCCGGATGCTGCATCGTCAGCACATTGAGGCACACGAGCGACTGACGGAGGTGATGGTTTGCACCGAACGCCCCCTGCGAACCGGGCGTGAGACTCATGACCGCCCCGGGTTTGCCGTCCCAGGCACTCTTCCCGTATGGCCGAGAGCCAATATCAACAGCGTTCTTCAAACAAGCTGGAACCGATCGGTTGTACTCAGGCGTAATGAACAGAACGCCATCCGCAGCCCGGATCGTATCGCGAAACGCCAACCACTCAGCCGGGGGCGCGTCATCCAAATCCTGGTTATACATGCTGAGCTGCCCGATCTCCGCAATCGACAAACTCAAGTTGCTCGGCGCAAGTTCGGCGAGTGCAAGTGCCGACTTCCGACAGAACGATTCCTTCCGCAGACTCCCAACGATCACCGCGATATTACGTTTCTCTGACATACCGATCTCCCCTCTCTCATACGTTTCGCACTTCATATCACACCTTCGAAGATCTGGGCCTCCGTAACGTTGTCACAACGTCAGGCGGTCATGTCCGACCCGCGGTGTCCGCGACACGCTTGTTTCGACGCTCCTTCGTTGGTAGTGATTTCAGCAGGCACTTCAATTCAACCGCTCCGCCGAGTTCCCATGGCATCCTCCCCCCACTCGACAGTGTCTGCGGTCATCTTCGACGTCGATGGGACAATGATCGACAATCACCGTTTTCATTTCGACGCCTGGGTCATCCTTGGCAAGGGCTTGGGCATTGAGATCACCCCGGAGCTCTACGCCACGACAATGAATTCGAGAACCAACGCGGACATACTCCGCGATCTGCTCGGATCTCAAACGCCACTGGAGCAGATCAACGAGCTTGAATTGAAGAAGGAGGCGCTCTATCGCGATCTCTACGCGCCGCACCTCGCGTTACGCGAAGGCTTACTCGAGTTGCTCGACCAGTTTGCGGCCGCGGGAATCCCTTTGGCCGCCGCTTCGAACGCTCCTCGCGAGAACGTCGATTTCGCTTTCGAGAAGCTCGGGATTCAGGACCGATTCCTTGCAACCGTCACGTATAAGGACGTTCTGAAGGGGAAACCGGATCCGGAGATGTTTCTTCTCGCGGCGAAGAAACTGGAACGTCGAGCGGAGGAATGTCTCATATTCGAGGACTCGCCTTCGGGGATCCGCGCGGCACGATCATCCGGCGCTGCGTTCATCATCATCGACAATCCCGCGCTGAAAGACTTACCGGACGTTCACGCGGGAGCACTCGCGATCGTCGATGGATATCGCGATGCGAAGCTCTTCACTGCTCTTCGGCATATCGGCTTCTGAGACGTCGGAGAAAAACACCAGTCCGCGGAAACGTGAGCGTCCAGAGCTGACATGACGAGAGCAGGTCGCGACAGATGTTCGGCGTTAACGATTGACGAGCTTCAGCATCGATTCGGGATACCGATTCCCCGCGACGCGTTCCGGCGCGAAGGCTTGGGATAATTCGGCAAGAACATTTGGCGGCACCACGACGCTCGCGGCCGCGATATTCTCCTCTAAGTAGGAGCGCCGCTTCGTTCCAGGAATCGGAACGATATCGTCTCCCCGCGACAGCACCCATGCCAGACCGAGCTGTGCCGCGGTGAGATCGAGCGGCTTCGCAAGCGCCTGCACCTGTTCCACGAGATGGGTATTGCTCTCGAAGTTTTCACCTTGAAATCGAGGTTGCACACGTCGATTGTCCTGCGCGGGAAGATTATCGACCCCGGCGATCGTCCCCGTTAAAAATCCGCGTCCGAGTGGGCTGTATGCGACGAAGCCAATACCAAGCTCGCGACAGAGCGGAAGAATCTCAGGCTCACAATCCCGAGTCCAAAGCGAATACTCAGTTTGCAACGCGGTGATGGGGTGCACGGACTGAGCGCGCCGAATCGTACTCGCCGCGGCTTCGGAAAGACCCAGGTAGCGAACTTTTCCGCTTTCCACGAGGCGAGACATAGCCCCCACCGTGTCCTCGATCGGCACATTCGGATCCACACGGTGTTGGAAATACAAGTCGATGTAATCCGTTCCGAGACGACGCAACGACGCCTCGCACGCTTGCAGCACATACTCGGGCTTTCCGTTAACGACGCGTGAATGTGGGTCGTTTGCGACGCGCTGGATTCCGAACTTGGTGGCGATCACTGCGCGAGAGCGCTGGCTCTTGAGCGCGCGTCCGATCAGCTCTTCATTCGCCCCATTTCCATAGAGGTCGGAGCTATCAAAGAAGTTCACGCCGAGCTCTAAGGCGCGATGCATCGTTCTCGTCGATTCCTCATCGTCGGGGGTGCCATAAAAGTCCGACATCCCCATGCAGCCCAGCCCAAGCGCCGAGACGTGAAGATCTGATTGGCCGAGTGTCCGAAGTTTCATAGCAGCGTTCCTCTATCGTTCTTGACCGGACATCGGTGTAGCAGATGGAGCCGCGGAAAACGAGACCGGCCGCAACTCCTTGCAAAAACAATGCTCTCCCGCGGGGATTCACCCGCCACATTGAATGCCAGAGCCGAACCTTTCGGCGAACGACATTGGTCGCGCTCCCGAGAGCGAGTTATGCACAATTCGCTCGCCGCAAGAGGCAGAGGCGGCCGAAAAGCTCTCGAGCGCTCGCGACAAGGCCGACCAGACAGAGGCGCTCGATTCAGCTTCGAAGCAGAGGAGAGATGCAGCACCCGCTCTAGACAGCCTCAATTGATCGCGGTTATCTTCGGGGATGGCCGTAGGAAATAAACAGAAACTCAGCGAACGACAGTTCACACGGATATCTCGTGCTCTTGCCGAGCCGCGTCGCTATCAAATTATAAAGGAGATTGCGGCATGTGAAGAGTCGATGCCTTGCACGACTCTCTGCTGCAAGCACGACGTGAGCGCCCCAACGCTCTCCCACCACATCAAGGAGCTCGAGACCGCCGGGCTCATCGAAATTGTTCGCGAAGGGAAATTTGCCCGGCTGATCCTCCAGCGAGACGTTCTTCGCGCCTACGTCGACCAACTCGCCCGGCTTTAGATACGCCGAGAGGGTTCCCGCTCCGTCGTTTCACCTGAGCTCATGGCTTCCCCCGCCGTGACGGACCGGACAGGAGGACATTCACCAGTTCAGACGGTTTGCTGATACCGATCATACGCCCATGTGGCCTCAGGATGGTGTAGTTCGCCGGTCACTTTCCTTAACGAAATCGGAGGTCCTATGAGAAACATTCTTCGTCGGCGCGTGGGAGCCTGCGCGCTCGCGCTGATGGGCTTTATGTATGCGTCAGGTGCTGAAGCGCAGCCGATGCCGAACGACAACGAGCTCCAGCTCACCGCCGGGTTCTTTCATGCGCAAGATTCCGACGCCGGAAATGCGAATGTGGACCTCAGCTACGGTCGGTTCCTCGCAAACAACCATTGGGAGTTCGGCGGTCGGGTTGGGTATCAAGGAATCTACAACGACAATGCTCCCGACGTTTGGAATGCATCTGTCGTCCCGTTTTTTGACTACCACTTCTACAACGTGACCGAAGATGACCGCGTGGTGCCGTTTGTCGGTGGCTTCGTCGGGATGGTGTTTAACGATGATGACTTCGATGGAACAACTGGTCCGGAGCTCGGCGCGAAGTTCTTCATGAGTCGTTCGACCTTCGCGACGATGCGTTACCGATACGAGTGGTTTTTCGATAACTACGAAGTCGGCGATGAGCGCGCGGAAGGAAACCACGTCTTCACTGTCGGTCTCGGATACCTCTGGAACTGCGACGATGCGACCGAGAACAAACGTCGCTCGATGTAGAGTTCTCCGCACATCGCTCTTTCGTGCCCTGCGTGCGACCCATGCAGGGCACTCTCATCGTCTCCACACGAGTTGCGTTGACGCGCGGTGGGAATCACCTCTCCCTCGACTACGGCGCACACTTGGCACTAAGAACTTGGCTCGATCTCCTTGCGGGACCAGCCACCACGGGTCAATAGACGCGTTTGCGAGTCGAAAGAAGCGGCCGCTTGGCAATTGACTCATGCTGTCGCTCATCAGCCAGCGATTATTCAAGCGGGTTGATCCTGGTTGAATGTATTCCGCACACGATAATTTATGCCACCTGCGTGCGGATCGACCACGCAGCAATGAAAGTCATCGACAGAACGAGGACGACACCGACGGTAGCAAGAAAGAAGGGCCAATCCCGATCCTGGTAGAACGCGAGGAGCGAGAGAATGACCCGGCCAAGCGGTCCCAGCATCAACACAAGGATTCCCACATCGAAAGGCCAGTTGGCGGGATACCCGCCGAATCGCAACGCGAGGCCGACGATGAAGCACAAGAGGCAGAACCTCACGCTCCAAATCAGGAGAGTTTGAACCCGAGCTTCAAGTCCTTCCATACGAGCGATCTCCTATGCCCCCCACGCCATGACGGCGGCGGCAACAAACAGCACAAATCCCATCATCACTTTGAGATAACGGGCTCGAGCTCGAACCCCGATCTTCATGCCCGCGGCAGAGCCAATCAGCACCCCGATGACAGCCGCGGCAGCCAGGTGCGGGATCAAGAGCCCTTTGGCGTAATAGATTGGTGCCGTTGAAAGCGCAGTGACTCCGATCATCATAGAACTCGTCGCGGCCGCGACACGAAGAGGGATACCGCAACATGCATTCAAAATCGGCACCTTGACTATTCCGCCTCCAATGCCAAGAAGACCCGAGATGTTGCCAGCAAAGAAGGAGGCCGCGAGCGCAAGTGGCATTCGCTTTACTCGATATGAAACCATCTGGTTCGTATCAGAGTCGAGAAATCGTCCGCCCAGTCTCCCGGGATCGATCGACGGATCCGTGATGATATTTCGCCGTTTTGCCCTCAGCAGTACCATCACACCGATTGCACTCGCGACGGTCGAGAAGATTACCCGGAGTGCTCGCTCCGAGAGTAAGCTCGCGGTCAGGCCTCCGCACAAGCCACCGAGCGCCGTTGCCATCTCGAGGACTATTCCGAGCCGAAAATTAAAAACACCTTTTCCGGCGTTCCCGGCAGAAACCGTGCTCGAGGTCGCTATGACCGTCACCAGTCCGAGGGCGGCCGCCTCAGGAAAGGGCAGGCCAACGACGAGGACGAAGAACGGTACTAAAAACACTCCTCCACCAATGCCGAGCAATGAGCCGAACAGCCCGGCGACGCTCCCGAGCACCATCACCTGAATGAGGAGAGCGACGTCTTCCATAGAACATCGCACATCGATCTATTTCGGTTGAAGCATCGGACGAAATCGATCTCGGTATGCGTAGCCGAGAAAAAGATTCGCAAGCACGACGAAGATCCCAACCGCCAGACCTTGCGGATCAACATAGAGGTGGAACAAAAAGATGTTCAAGGAAATGGGCGCGAGGATGACGGCGGCAAGCGGTACGAAGTAGCCGGCGACGAGCGCAATCCCGCAGACCAGCTCCGTCACCTTGACGAAGTTCATCAAGTAGCCCGTTGCGAGCACTCCCTCCATGAACGTCTTCACATTTCCGGTCGGAGGTGGTGGTGTAATCAAATCGAAGAGAAAAGCTGCAGAGGCAAACACGTAGAGTGCTCCCAGGAGCACTCTGACTGCTATCACGGTGAATTTCATCGTTGCTCTCTCGTTTGCATGAGTGGAATGGCTGAACATCGTCACCGCCGCGGCGGAATTTTGGATCGTAGCGTACGAGAAAGGCGATGCGCAGCGCAAACCAGTTTTTACGAACGACAATGAGGGCGTGACCCTCGTCACTCTGTGCGAGGAGTGGCTATCAGCAGAGCGGTTGCCTGAGCGGCGAGGACGGATTCTTCGTCAGTTGGGACAACGTAGACCTCGACCGCGCTCTTCGTATCCGAGATCCGCTCATGGTGAGATTCGTTTGCTTCCCTATCGAGCAACACGCCGAGCCACGTCAGGCGGTCAAGGATCCGTGACCGAAGCTCAGACGAGCGCTCACCCGCGCCCCCGGTGAAAACGACGGCATCGATTCCGCCGATTGCGGATGCGAGGGATGCCAGTTCCCGCGAGGCTCGATAGCAAAAGTGGTCGATCGCGAAGCTCGCCGCGGGATCATCCGATATGAATAGATCTTGAAACCCACTCGATACTCCGGAGAGGCCGAGCAATCCAGACTCGCGATACAACGTGTCCGCAATCCTCTCGGGCGACAGTCTCAACTCGGTCTGCATGAATATCACGGCACCAGGATCGATCGTCCCGCTTCGCGTCCCCATCGGGAGACCTTCGAGCGGAGTAAATCCCATCGTCGTCGCACGACTCACTCCGTCTAGCATTCCGCACATGCTGACACCGCTGCCGAGGTGACATGCCACAATCCGACCTTCCACCGTCCCGCGAGCCTCGGCCACCCGCTGCGCGATAAACTGGTAGGACAGTCCGTGAAACCCGAACCGTCTGATCCCCGAATCGCGAAGATATCGAGGGAGCGCATAGGAGTACTCGATTGCTGGGAGCGTGCGATGAAACGCCGTGTCGAAGCACCCGATACTCGGCACTTCTGGAAACCGATGACGGAACGCGTCGACGAGATCTAAGTTATTGGATTGGTGAAGAGGAGCGAGTGGTGAAAGCGCTCGCAGTTCAGCGAGGTTGGCGTCGTCGAGAAAAGTTGGTGCGCAGAACCGCTGTCCGCCGTGAACAATTCGATGCGCGACGGCGTCGAGACGACCGCCTCGACTGACGATCCAGTTGGCAAGCCAATCAACGGCGACATCGTGGGCACTCGACGTCAGTTCTTCTTCGCGCAACGTTGCACCGTTCTGATCGACGACCGTGATCTTCGTCGGTTCGTGTGCGTTTCGGGCGAAGGCAACCTTCCCCCTTGCCACTGGGTCAGTCCCGACCCACAGCGCGAACTTCAGGGTCGACGACCCGGCGTTGACCGCAAGAATGTTCAGGCCGTCTATCGCGCCCATCGCCAGTTCCGCACTTCGGGCAAATCATCCCCTATTGCTCTGATGTGAGCCCGATGCTCTGCGTGCTTCTGGCTCACGAACTCTCTAATCCGCGCACGATCTCCGGAAGCAGAAGGCACCCGTTCGGCAACATCGAGCAACAAGTGGAATCGATCCATGTCGTTGAGCACCGTCATATCGAATGGAGTCGTCGTGGTTCCTTCCTCTTTATACCCGCGCACATGTAGGTTCTCGTGATTGGACCGACGATAGGTCAACCGGTGAATAAGCCAGGGGTATCCGTGATAAGCGAACACAATAGGCTTATCGACGGTGAACAGAGCATCGAAAGCTTCGTCGGTAAGTCCGTGCGGATGCTCTTTGGGCGGCTGCAGCTTCATGAGGTCGAGCACATTGACAACTCGTACCCGCAACTTCGGCAAATGCTTTCGTATCAATGTCACGGCAGCAAGTGTTTCCAGCGTCGGCACATCTCCCGCGCATGCCATCACGACGTCCGGCTCACCCTCGTCACTCGCCCATTTCCACATGCCGATCCCGGCTTTGCAATGTTGCTCCGCCTCCTCCATCGACAACCACTGCGGAGCTGACTGCTTCCCCGCCACAATCACGTTCACCAGATTTGTACTCTTGAGGCAGTGATCGGTCACGCTCAGGAGTGTGTTGGCATCCGGCGGGAGATACACCCGAATAATTTCGGCTTTCTTGTTCACGACGTGGTCGATGAAGCCTGGGTCCTGATGACTGAACCCGTTATGGTCTTGGCGCCACACGTGAGAGGTGAGCAAGTAGTTGAGAGAAGCTATTGGCGCTCTCCATGGAAGATGACGACATGTCTTCAACCACTTCGCATGCTGGTTGAACATCGAATCGACGATGTGGATGAAGGCTTCGTAGCACGAAAAGAAGCCATGCCGACCGGTGAGGAGATATCCTTCCAGCCAACCTTGACACTGATGCTCACTGAGCATCTCCATCACGCGACCGTCAGGCGAAACGTGGTCGTCAGACTCGAGGGTCCTCGCCACCGACATTCGAGAAGTAACCTCGAAGACATCCTGCCACCGGTTCGATGACGTCTCATCGGGGCTGAATACTCGAAAGTTTCGCTCCGCTTCGTTCAATCGAAAAACGTCTCGGATCAACTTTCCCTGTACACGAGTCGCCTCCGCATCCACCGCTCCCGGTGATGGAACATTCACCGCATAGTCGCGGAAGTCTGGACGCCGTAGCTCCTTTCGAAGCAATCCACCGTTGGCATGAAGACTTGCGCTCATCCGCCGCTCACCACTCGGCGCAAGTGCCGCGAACTCCGAACGAAGCGCCCCGTGCTCATTGAAGAGTTCTTCTGGTCGGTAGCTTCTCATCCATTCTTCGAGCATGCGCAAATGCGCCGGTTCACTCTGCAACGAGGCGAGCGGCACCTGATGCGAACGAAAAGTCCCCTCAACTTGCTTTCCATCAACCGTTTTCGGGCCGGTCCAACCCTTTGGGGTCCGCAGGATGATCATTGGCCATTGAGGTCGCTCGCGAAATCCATTGGTCCGCGCGTCGGCCTGAATCGAGCGAATACGCACGAGAGATCTCTCAACGGCATCCGCCATTATCGGATGAAGCGTCTGCGGATCGTCGCCTTCC
>JADYYL010000196.1 GCA_020853655.1 Deltaproteobacteria bacterium | reverse complement strand
ATCCCGACTGTCGCGAGCATCGACACGGCCGCAATGCCGACTCCGAACAAACCGCCGCTCCAGTTCGCGATCACGATGGCAATCGCAATTCCGATGAGCGGAATCAGCGTGCTCTCGAGCCCACCGGCGATCCCTTCAATAACATTTGTCGCCGGCCCGGTGCGGCTCGCCGTCACGATGCGCATCACGGGGCGTCTTGAAGTGAAAAACTCCGTCGCCGCCCCGATGAGGACACCCCCGAGCGCACCGGCGATCACCGCTCCGAACAGGACAAGCCGTATGTTCGACAAGACGAAGAACGAAAGTGTCAGGAAGAGAAATACCCCGACCGAGAACACTGTCCCCCGGCGCAGAGCACGTCGCGGTTCCCCGTTTGCGCCGTGTTGTACGAGATTGATGCCGAGCAGCGAGGCAAAGAGTCCGAGCGCAGACAACACGAGAGGCAGTCCCATGAGCGCCCACCGGTAGCGCTCAAAGGTGAGCGGCTCGCCGACGAAGCTGGTCAGGCGAGAAACATCCGCTTCGCTGAGCGTCGCGGCGAGAATCGACGCCGCAATCACGGCGCCAACATATGACTCGAAGAGGTCGGCGCCCATACCGGCCACATCACCGACGTTGTCGCCGACGTTGTCGGCGATAACACCAGGATTGCGCGGATCATCTTCAGGGATCCCCGCCTCGACCTTTCCAACCCAATCGCTCCCGACGTCTGCGGCTTTGGTGAAGATTCCGCCTCCGACCCGCGCAAAAAGAGCAATACTCGACGCTCCCATCGCAAAGGGCGCGAGCTGTGCGATCTTCGCGGAGTCTCCAAGAAACCAGAACAGGACGCCGCACCCGAGTAATCCGACCCCTGCGACGACGAGCCCCATGACGGCTCCACCACCGAACGCGACTGACAGAGCGGCAGACTCCCCGCCTTCTTTTGCGGCCTGCGCCGTTCGCACATTCGCGAGTGTTGCAGCGTTCATTCCCACGAACCCCGCAACGGCAGAACTCACTGCCCCGAGTACAAAGGTGAGCGCGCTCGTCGCGCCGTAGCCCGGCGCGAAGAAGAACAACAGCGCCACTGCGGCAACGAAAAACGAAAGGACTCGATATTCGGTGCGAAGAAACACGGAAGCTCCCCGCCGGATCTCCTCCGCAATCTCCTGCATCTCCGCACTACCCGGATCACGGCGACGAAGGTCGGCGAGAACGCGCATAGCGAGAAACACTCCGCCGAGTCCCACCATCGGTGCGGTGTATACCGCTCCCGCCGTAATCGTATTCTGCAGGAATGCGTAGATGGTCATTTGGGGGTCCGATGAAATTCTCGTTGGGTTATCTCGATTCCACTCGTCATGAGGGAGAGCGCAGCTTCCGCGGAACGTACACAGCTCTGCTCGAGCAGCACAGCGTCGTCCCCTCTCGCAGGTGCGAGGACATAATCGCCGACATCGCCGCCCCCGAACTCGCGCGGATGGCCAATACCGACCCGGATACGGAAAAAATCATCGGTGCCGAACTTTTCGACGATGTCAGTGAGGCCGCGGTGCCCCGCGGTTCCACCACCGCGCTTCGCGCGCATAACGCCGGGAGCGAGATCGAGCTCATCATAGATGACGATGAGGTGGTCGGGTTCCACTCGAAAGTAACGAATCAACGGAACAAGCGCGTCTCCGCTGCGGTTCATGTAGAGCTGCGGGGCCGCGATCAGCAGATCCAGCCCCTCATACTTCGTTTTGATAAACTGGCAGGAGAATTTTTCGTCGAATGATGCGTTCGATGCGATCTTCGAGGCTAGGCCGGCTACCGCACGGAAGCCAACGTTGTGGCGGGTGGATTGATACTTCTTTCCGGGATTTCCTAGGCCAGCTACGCAGAACACTCGGCCACCATGGCGATGCAAAGAAGCATGCCCAGTCATTCTGTGATTCGTCCCAGAGACGGTGCCGCGCTAGGCTGAGCCGAGCTGACAAACGTGGATGCGGAATCGGTCGCCCGCATCCACGAACGGCACTCCTCGTATGAAGAGAGCCGCTGCGACTACTTCTTGTCGCCCTTCGCAGCCTCTGGAGCCTTCGCATCTGCGCCAGCAGCCGGAGCAGCAGCAGCGCCCTCCGCAGCAGTCGCCGCAGCGGCCGCCTGGCCTCCAATCTCTTCTTCCTTCTTGTGAACAACGCTGACGATGTTCAGCTCTTCGTCAGACTTGAGCTTCACGCCATCCGGCAGAGTGAGTCCCCCTGCGTGGATTGATTGGCCGAGCATCAGCGCGCTGATGTCAACAATGATCGAACCCGGGATCTTGGAGGGGATACACTCGATGCGAATCTCGTGGACGCTTTGGTTCAAGATCGCGTCTCCGGCCTTGACCGATGGCGATTCGCCGACGATCGAGATCGGAACTTCGAGTGCGATCGATTGGTCTTCGCTGATCGCCAAGAAATCGATGTGCGTCGTTCGACCCTTGAGCGGCTCATACTGAGAGTCCTTGATCAGCGCGAGCTGACCATCGAGATCCTTGCTCTCGCTCTTAAAGCGATAGAGCTGCGAAATTCCGCGGCCCGCTCGGCTCTTGTTAAACTCGCGGTCTGAGATCTTCGCGAGCTTGTTCTCGGTCTTTCGACCGTAAACGACGGCCGGAATGAAGCCCTCTCGTCGCAGTCTATCTGCGGCGGAGCCGCCTTTCACGTTTCGTTCTTCCAAGTTGAGCGTAATGGCGTCCACGATACCTCCGTTCTTTCTCTTAAAATCTTTACTCTATCTCAAACAGCGAACTCACCGACGACTCTTCATGAATCCGGCGAATCGCCTCTCCGATGATCGACGCGACGGACAAACGCACAAAGCGCTCGTCGTCTTCAGGGAAGTTCGGGTGAGCGATCGTGTCACTCACGATCACCCGCGACACATTGCTCCCCCGCAGCTTCGCAATTGCATCTCTCGACAACACCGCGTGCGTGCAACACGCCACAACTTGAGTGGCTCCATTCGCGAGCAACGCTTCAGCCGCTTTCACCAGCGTTCCACCGGTGTCGACCATGTCGTCGATGATAATGGCAACCTTGCCCTTAGCGTCACCGACGACGTTCATCTCCGCGACTTCGTTCGCCACCGCTCGACGCTTGTCGATGATCGCGATGCCCGCATCAAGCCGCTTTGCGTAAGCTCTGGCTCGGGCCACCCCACCGGCGTCGGGCGACACGATCGTAACCGCATCCCCATCACCGAAGTTTTCCTGAAGATACTTCAGAAAAACTGGCCGAGCGTACAAATTGTCGACCGGCAAATTGAAGAACCCCATGATCTGCCCCGCGTGCAGATCCATCGTCAAAATTCGATTCGCGCCTGCCGCAGTAATCAAATCGGCAACGAGCTTTGCCGTAATCGGCTGCCGCGGTCGGTTCTTTCGATCCTGCCGGGCATAACCGAAATACGGAAGCACGGCGGTGACCCGGTTCGCGCTCGCGCGCTTCAACGCATCAAGAATGATCAACAGTTCCATCAGGTGATCATTCGCCGGACTGCTCGTGCTCTGAATCACGAACACATCGTGGCCGCGAACGTTGTCGCGGATCTCGATGCCGATCTCGCTATCGGCGTGGTTCATCAGTTCGCACGATGCGACACCGACATTCGCCGTCGCAGCCGCAGCACTCGCGAGCGCCGGATTAGACCGCCCAGCAATAATAGCAAGCGGGCCTTTCATCGAACTCACGCGGTTGTGGCGACTCACACGTTCTCCAGATTCGACTACGAACTTTCCAACGTTGAGCACAACTTCAAGTCGCTCCTCGCCGAGCCACCGACGGCGTTACTCAAGCGCGGAGAGACTCTCACAGTAAAAATGCTGGGCGGGGAGGGATCGAACCTCCGAATGCCGGTACCAAAAACCGGAGCCTTACCGCTTGGCGACCGCCCATCAACGCGCGCGAATCCCCCATTTTGGTCCAGAGAAGAGATGTCACCACTTCTGACATCCCGTTCCGTCGGTGGAATCGCACTCAGATCATCACGTCTACGCAAAGAACAATCGCGAGCTCAGCTCACTCTCGTTCCTTTTTTGTACCACTTTCCTCTTTCTTCACGAGCTCGAGAGATTCGATGAACCACCCTCGTTCTTGTGCCTTCGAAGCGAGTTCCTCTTCTGCCCGATTGCGAACGTCGAGCCCAGCAAAAAATCCAATGACACCACTCCCGCTTCCTGCAAGTAGCGCGTGCGATGCTCCGCACCGCCTCAACTCGCTGATGACGCTTGAGATATCCGGATTGAGCCGACACGCCACATCCAGAAAATCGTTCCGGAGCAGCGAGCCAAGAGTCTTCCAAGACGGAGGCCTACTACCTGCTCGGGGCAATAATGTCAACTTTCCACCGGGAATTTGCTCTGAGATTACGGCGGCTTCGGCTTCCTCGCCGACAAATCCAAGCTCAGAGAGAGTCGCTAAGCATTCTCCCTCTCGATCCGTAAAGTCCGGTTCCGTTGTCGCGAATGGGAATCCGAGCCCCGAATACGCGGCGGGCGTCGGCACTCCGCCAGAAGGCTTGACCAAGAGCAATGGAGCGTCGAGGAGCGCAGGATCCCCTCCGATTAGAGGAACGACATCGCTCCCCGTACCCCGCATGTAGCTAGGCCCGCCCAACATGGCCTGTGGGACATCGCTCCCCAACCGAGCCCCGAGCTTGAGTAGCTCATGAAAGGGACGCGGGTTCTCAGAGAGCGCGTTCAATTCGAGCAGCACCGCCGCCGCGTCGGCGCTCCCCCCGCCCAGTCCGGCCTGGTGCGGAACCGCCTTGTGCAACGACATCTGGACTCCGGAGCGTTCCCCGACATGCTCGAGATAGAGGGTCGCGGCGCGCACGGCCAAGTTCTGCGGCGTCGACATTTCGGCGATGAACGCAGGCGCGGCATCCGCCCCACCAAAATCGAGGTGCGCCTGCAACTTGGGGGAAAGCGAGCAGGCAATCGTGATCCCGGGAGTAGTCGTTCGCTCAAGCGTGAGCGTGTCCGCCAAGGACGTCGGCACGACGAGTGAACGGAGCGCATGGAAGCCCGAAGGCAAGCGCCCCAGGACCCGGAGAAACAGATTGATCTTCGCGCGCGCGACGCGTTTGCCCATGAGCATCTCTCGAAGCAGCTACATCAGAGGTGAACGGTTTTACATTGGACTGGCGAGAGCGCAATCCCGGGGCCGAAGAATCCGGGAGCGCACGGCGAGGGTTGCCGCGGTGCGGTAGTTGCCGCAGCGCTGTAATTGCCGCAGCGCTGTGGAACAGGTAAAGAGATCCGCCACGCGCCCTCGTGGTGAAATGGATATCATGCAACCCTCCGAAGGTTGAAGTCCAAGT
>JADYYL010000195.1 GCA_020853655.1 Deltaproteobacteria bacterium | reverse complement strand
TGGGTGGCGCTTAACTTTGTTCTGTCTGGAGTGACCATGAAAGTTATTGGTGTCATCCCGTCGCGTCTCGGCTCCACCCGACTTCCGGAGAAGCCGCTCAAAGACATCGACGGGAAGACGCTTGTCCAGCGCGTGTGGGATGCCGCGAGTCAGGCGCGGAGTCTGACAGAATGCGTGATTGCGACAGACTCTGACGAGATCCTGCGCCATGTCGAGAGTTTCGGAGGGCGGGCGGTGATGACCTCGCCGGACCACGGTACCGGGTCAGAGCGTGTTCTTGCCGCAGCTCGCCTCGCAGCGTCACCCGAAGGAAAGCCGGGAGCAGAGAATCAGTGGGATTTGATCCTGAATATTCAAGGAGACATGCCGCTCCTCCCACCGAGTGTGATCGATCGGCTGGTGGGATTCCTCGCAGAACGGCGGGGGGATTTTCAGATGGCAACTATCGCGACCCCGATCGAGAGCGAAGAGCAGTTCCTGTCACGCTCGGTGGTGAAAGTTGTCATCAGTGCGCGCGGAGAAGGACTCTATTTCTCTCGTGCCCCGATCCCGTTCCCTCGAGACGAAGACGGAAAACGAACACTCGCAGCACCGACCGCCGACGGCTTTGCCTACGGGTTCAAGCATCTTGGTTTATATGCTTTCACTCCGCAGGCACTCCTCGCCTACGAGAAGCCGGATTTCACTCCGCTCGAGAAGGTCGAGAAGCTTGAGCAGCTCCGCGTGCTTGAGCATGGGAATCGAATCGGAGTTCTTCCCATCGAGTCGCAAACACTGAGTGAGTCGGTGGAAGTCGACACCCCGGAAGACCTCGCGCGCGCAGCAGAGATTTTCCGTCGGCGTCGCGGGTAGCGATCGCGTTACCGTCGTATGATGAATCTCCGGTGCTCCGAGAGGCCGGTGCAGTCTGCAGCGCTTCACAAGCTGTGGTTTTGTCAACCGGGAACCCGATCACCGCGATCGCGAAATCCTCAGACCGCGCATGGCCTGAGTCGACAAGATAAATTGCGGCGTCGACACGGTTCCACTCACTTTTTCTGAATTCGTGTCTCGACAATCCGGAAAGTTCCTTGTTAGGGCTTGGCTCCCCTTGGCGTTTATGCGAGATTTAAGGCCCGTGGGAAAACATCATCTCTTACTCACGGGTCTCCAATGAAATCACGTCCTACGAAGTTCATTTTTGTCACCGGCGGTGTCGTCTCTTCCCTTGGGAAGGGGCTCACATGCGCGTCACTTGGCGCGTTGCTGGAGGCACGGGGACTTCGCGTTACGATCTGTAAATGTGACCCGTATCTGAACGTCGACCCTGGAACTATGAGTCCGTTTCAGCACGGGGAGGTCTTCGTTACCGATGACGGGGCAGAGACAGATCTCGATCTTGGCCACTACGAGCGATTCATCTCCACGAAGATGGGGCGCTCCAACAACTTTACCGCCGGTCAGGTCTACGATTCCGTCCTTCGTCAGGAGCGGCGAGGCGACTATCTTGGCGGCACCGTTCAAGTCATTCCGCATGTCACTGACGAGATTAAGCGTCGAATCCTGAAAGCGGGTGAAGGCTACGACATCTGTATCGGGGAGATCGGTGGAACGGTGGGTGACATCGAGGGACTTCCGTTCCTCGAGGCGATTCGCCAATTCCGCGCAGAGGTCGGTCGAGAGACCGTTCTCTACATACACTTGACCCTTGTTCCTCTCATCAAGGCTGCTGGCGAGCTGAAAACAAAGCCAACGCAGCATAGTGTGAAGGAGCTGACGAGTCTCGGTATTCAACCGGACATGATCATCCTGCGCTCGGAAGAGCCTCTCGAGAAGAAGCTCCACGAGAAGATCGCGCTCTTCTGCAACGTCGATATCGAATCGGTCGTGAACGCCCCCGACGTCGACAACATCTATGACCTTCCGCTCGTCCTTCACCGCCAGGGATGCGATTCGCGCCTCTGCGAGAAGCTCAACATCTGGACTGGCGCACCGCAGCTGGAACAGTGGAAGCGGGTCGCCGATATCATCAAGAGTCCACCGCGCGGAGAAGTGAACATCGCGATGGTTGGGAAGTATGTGGATCTTCGCGAATCATACAAAAGCCTCAATGAGGCGCTCAGCCACGGAGGAGTCGCGAACGGGTGTCGCGTGAAGGTTTCTTACGTTGATGCCGAAGAGATTGAGCGGAATGGATTCATACCCGCGCTCGCGGAAGCAGACGCCGTTCTCGTCCCTGGCGGATTCGGAAAGCGGGGTGGGGAGGGGAAGGTGTCCTCCGTTCAGTATGCTCGCGAACAAAAGCGCCCGTTCCTCGGCATTTGCTTGGGACTTCAGATGGCGGTCGTCGAATACTCTCGAAACGTGCTCGGCTTGAAGGAAGCCGCGAGCGCAGAGTTTGCCCCGGACTCGCCGGACCGTGTCATCGACATGATGGAGCACCAGAAGAAGGTCAAGGATCTCGGCGGCACGATGCGGCTGGGGTCATTTCGATGCGTTCTGCGAGAAGGTTCTCTCGCTCGGAAAATTTACGGTTCGCCCGAGATTCGCGAGCGTCACCGCCACCGTTACGAAGTCAACAATGAGTACCGTGATCGCATCGAAAGCGCGGGGCTGATCTTGTCGGGCTTGTATCCGGAAGGAGACCTTGTCGAGATCGTGGAGCTCCCGGACCATCCGTGGTTCGTCGGCGTGCAATTCCATCCGGAGTTTATGTCTCGCCCGCTGGCGCCTCATCCGCTCTTCGTGAGTTTCATCGAGGCCGCCTTGCGATCGCGCGATACCCGAAAAACCTCTCGGACCCCCGATCTTGAGGTGACGAACGGCGCGTCAAAGGACACAGGCCGCAAGGGCGCAGACTCAAAGTCCCCCACAGCTTCGCTCGCCGACGACGCGGCTGCCGAGCGTAAAGTGGCGAATTACCCATCATGAGTCTCGACGGAGGGGCGCGTTTCACGATTGGACCGCGTCTCGCGCACCCAGTGGCAGTCGGCGGAGGTAACCTTTTTGCGTTCTGCGGTCCCTGCGTGATCGAGAGCCGCGAATCGGCATTGCGGCACGCGGAAGCGATCCAGAAGATCTGCCATCGGATTGCGTTTCCGCTCGTCTATAAATCGTCATTTGATAAGGCCAACAGAACCTCCGGAGCGACGTTTCGCGGCCTTGGCCGTGATGAGGGACTCCAGGTGCTGAGCGACGTTCGGGAGCAGTTTGGGGTTCCGGTGATTACTGACGTGCATTCCGAAGCCGACGCGCGAGCCGCGGGCGACGTTGTCGATGTCCTGCAGATTCCGGCGTTCCTTTGCCGACAAACGGACTTGCTCATCGCCGCCGGACAGACCGGGAAACCCGTTCAAATCAAGAAGGGGCAGTTTCTGCATCCCGAAGGGATGGCGTTGGCCGCCGACAAAATCGCATCGACGGGTAATCGACAAGTTCTCCTCTGCGAACGTGGAACGACTTTTGGGTACGGAGATCTCGTCGTCGATTTCCGCTCACTCGAAATTATGGCGCACTCGGGTTTTCCCGTGGTGTTCGACGCCACCCATTCCGTTCAACGTCCGGGAGCCGGCGGCGACAAAACCATCGGCGACCGCCAGTTCGTGGCAGGTCTTGCTCGCGCTGCCGTCGCCGTCGGCGTCGACGGCGTGTTTCTCGAGTCACACGAAAACCCGAGTTCCTCACCGTCTGATGGGGCGAATATGATCCCGCTTGACGCTCTCGAGGATCTGCTCACAGACCTTCAAGCAATCCATACCCTCGCTCTTCGCACACGACGACCAGCTGGCACTGCCACAGTGGGGTCGAGATGAGCGAACTCGCGGTCAGACATCACGCAACTCGCCTGCTCGGAACTGGTCGAAGATTACAGTTCCTTCGTCGGGCATTCGTGGTTGCTGGTGCGCTCTACCTCGCGCTCGTGGTCTCGGTGATGGCGTTGCGCTCACAGGGCCGAGGCGCTCGCGCTGCAAGTTTCGGGGCCGGCGCTGCGGAAGAGGCGTCGGCCGGGAAAGATTCGAAGCTCCACCTCCAGGATTTCTATCGCGTGCAGACACGTGAGGGACGAAAGAGCTGGGAGCTTCGCGCGACGGATGCGAAGTTCTTCCCTGACGAAGGAGTGACCTACGTAAACTCGGCGCAGCTCCTCCTCAAGCGCGAAGACGGGTCAACACTCACGCTCACTTCGGATTCTGCGAAGCTTTACATGGAAGGCGAGCTGATGGACCGGGCTGAGCTTCAGGGTAACGTCGTTGTGCAATCCGAAGACTCTGTTACACTTGCGACCCAATTCGCGGTTTTTCGCGATTCTGAGCGTCTGATTACGGCCCCCGGCGAAGCGCGTATTTCGGGACCTGGATATCAGGTCGATGGAGAGGAGCTCGAACTCTTCATCGACCGTGATGAGATGAACTTCGGCAGCAACGTTCGCTCGCAATTCGCGCGGGGCTCGAAGATGCCCGACCTCAATATTAAAGGGAATCGCGAGTAATCACCTACGTCACACGAGATTGGTGTCCGACGTCTGACAAACTCCGAATGATGCGATGAAACCCGCAAAGATGCAGTCCTCCAACAGCTTAGTCCGGAGCCTCTGCGCTCTTTCATTGCTCTCTCTCGCGCCGATGCTCTCTTTCGACGCGTTCGCGGTCCCGCCGAAGAAGCCGACACCAAAGCAAGCTGCGAAGCCGGCTGCCCGTCCCGCAGCGGCTCAAGACCCAAAGCCGAAGGCATCACCAGCGGCGGAGAAGAGAGAGGAGAAGAAAGATTCGAAGTCCGGTTTTCAAAGCGCGCTCGACGGGCCGGCAACCGACGGCAAGGCGCCGCCTGTGTTCATTCGCTCTGACAGCATGAACCTGGATGCGAAAAGTCGAGTGTTTACCTACTACGATAACGTGGAAGTCCTCCGAGGAGATCTCACCATCACTTCGGATAAGGTGATCGGGCGCTACGACGACGCGAATCAGATCGAGCACATCTTGTGTGAAGACAACGTCGTGATCACCCGAGGCGATACGTTGAAGGCGAGCTCCAATCGCGCGAACTACGACGTGAAGAAGGGTGTCATTGTGCTCACCGAGGCCCCGGAATTGAATGATCGCGGCAATGTGCTGAATGCCGACAAGGTCACGATCTACGTGAATGAAGATCGGAGCGAAGCCGAGGGCCAAGTCCGCGTGAAGGTCCTCAAGTCTGACGGCTCGGGCGATCTTCTGAAGAGCGCGGTCGCGCTTCCGAAGAAGTCTCCGACGCCGGCAGCTCGCCCAGGACAGCCTGCCGCAGCCACGGGAGAAACTCCGTGAAGCGTCTCGTCTGCGAAGGACTTGTCAAAGCCTACAAGAACCGGACCGTCGTCAACGACGTGAGCCTCTCTGTCAACCCAGGTGAGGTTGTCGGACTGCTTGGGCCGAACGGAGCAGGGAAGACGACCACATTCTACATGGTTGTCGGCCTCGTGCGGCCGGATGCCGGGAGCGTCGCGCTTGGCGATGAGGATCTTTCACAGGAGCCGATGTATGTCCGGGCGCACGCCGGGCTGGCCTACCTTCCGCAGGAGGCTTCGGTCTTTCGTAAGCTCACCGTGGGTGAGAACATTCTTGCAGTGCTCGAAGTGTTGCCGGAGTACGAAGGTGACCGAAAGAAGCAGCTTCGCAAGATGAAGAGCTTGATCGAGGAGCTGAACCTCCAGCGGGTGGTGTCGTCCAAGGCTTACTCCCTTTCTGGCGGCGAGCGACGGCGAGTTGAGATCGCACGGGCACTCGCATGTTCCCCGACCTTCATGTTGCTTGACGAGCCCTTTGCGGGAATTGACCCGCTCGTCGTTTCGGATCTGAAGCGACTCGTCCGCGAGATTCAGGCCCGGGGGATCGGCGTCTTGATCACCGATCATAACGTTCGAGAAACTCTTGGCATTTGTGATCGGGCGTACATCCTGAGCTCCGGTTCCGTCATTGAATCCGGCTCGCCTGAGCACATCGCCAATTCGCCGATCGCGCGAAAATATTATCTCGGCGAAGATTTTTCATTGTAGACTTTTCAAGTCGTCGATTGAGCGATTCGTCGCGTGATGCGACGGGCATTCGTTCGGTTCGAGAATTTTCACGTCAACGCTCGCATCGTGATTGATGAGCAGATTCTGCTCGTTGGAACGAAGATTCTCTTCGAGTTCTGGCTCGTCGTTCGGAAAAGTGTGTGTCGTTTCAGCGCTTTCCTGTTGTTCCATCCAACTGGCGCCTCCGGCAGACCCCGACACACTGAGACGCGCGACTTTCCGCTGCGGCGATCTGAGCCGAGCCAGCATCGAACTTATGTTAGCCGGGGAGCTTCGTATTGCCGCTCCCTTAGTTCGACTTCGGAGTTCGAGTAACAAATGGCGCTTGAGATCAAACTCAATCAGAAGTTAAGCCAGACGCTGGTCATGACGCCGCAGCGTCAGCAGGCGATCAAACTTCTCCAGCTTGGCCGTGCCGAATACCTCGAAGTCATCGAGCGCGAGCTACTCGAGAACCCGGTGCTTGAGGATGTCCGCGAAGATTTTGGCCCTCCGACGGGAACGGACGAGAACACTCCTTCGGGCATCGCGGCCGAACCGCCCGCCGCGCAACCTGTCACCGATGAAAATGCAGAGCGGACAAAGAGTGAGTTCGAATCGGACCTCGCTTCATACTTCGATCTCTACGCAGACTCGCAGGGTTCGTCCTTCGGAACGGCGCGTCGATATGATGGGGAAGATGAACTTCCTCCGATTGAGCAAACCGTTTCTAAACGCGAAGGGCTGACAAGCCACCTCCTTTGGCAGCTTCGGACCGCCGAACTTTCGCCAAATGAACAGACCATCGCTTCACACATCATCGGCAACCTCGATCGCAATGGATACCTGGAGATCCCCCTCGAGGAGATCGCTCAAGAGTCCAACGCCGAGCTTGCAGACGCAGAGCGAGTGCTGACCACGCTCCAAGCATTCGATCCCGTCGGCATCTGCGCCCGAGATCTTCGCGAGTGCTTGTTGATCCAACTCGACCAGCTCGGGCAACGCGATTCTCTCGCGTGGAAGATTGTGGATCGCCACCTTGGAAAGCTCGAGGCCCGGCGCTACGAACAAGTTTCGAAGGAAGAGAAGCAGTCGCTTGAATCCATCTACGAAGCTCTGAAACAGATCCAACGACTGGAACCTCGACCGGGACGACCGTTCGTTGAAGAGGAACCGATCTACATCACTCCCGATCTTTATGTTCGGAAGATTGAGTCGGAGTGGGTCGTATCGCTCAATGAAGCTGGGATGCCGAAGCTTCGACTGAACTCAAAGTATCGCGAGCTGTTGTCAAACGGCGCGTCAAAGGAAGCAGGGGACAAGGAATACCTGCAGGACCGCCTTCGCTCCGCGGCTTGGCTGATCAAAAGCGTCTTGCAGCGACAACGTACTATTCATCGCGTCGCGGAAAGCATCATGCGATTCCAGCGCGAGTTTCTCGAAGTCGGCGTGTCCGTGATGAAGCCCCTGGTTCTGCGCGACGTCGCACAAGATGTCGGTATGCACGAGTCCACCGTCAGCCGTGTGACGACAAACAAGTATATTCACACGCCCCATGGCGTCTTCGAATTGAAGTACTTCTTTAGTTCTGGACTGCGCAGTTCAGAAGGGGATGTGTCCTCCGAATCCGTGAAAGATCGGATTCGTCACCTTGTCAGCGAAGAGAACCCCGCTGACCCACTCAGCGACCAGCAGCTCGCCGAGAAGTTGAAATCTGAGGGGATTGATATCGCACGGCGCACCGTGGCGAAGTATCGGGAGATGATGAATATCCTCTCCTCCTCTCGCCGCAAGAAACTCTTCTGAGGAAGCCGATCTCGGCGCGATTCTTCGTTGCTGGGAATGCCTCCGGTGCTCAAGTATAAGAATACATTCCGCTCCTCGGCATTCCCGCGCCTCGACTCGCGCTCGACCTCGGCTTCCTCAGAGCGTCGAGGTGATTCGATCGAGCGCCCGATTCTTCGTTGTGGGGAATGCCTTCGGTGCTCAAGTATAAGAATGCGTTCCGCTCCTCGGCATTCCCGCGCCTCGACTCGCGCTCGACCTCGACCCCGTGAGAGCATCGGATTATCACCTTCACGCCGATGGGTTGTGAGGTCTTCGCCAGAAGGAATTCTGGTGGATTCACGGAGAGGACTACGAGGCCAGTCACTGAGTGAGTGCTCAACTCAAGTTTCATTCCCCACAGAGCGATCTCCGAAACATCAAGCCGAGAATTCCGCTTAAGATCCGTAGGTACTTCGCGATTCTTTCCCGCCTGTCCGCAAAGCTCTGTGCTAAACTGTTCTACGAGACGTCGAACAGATCCACAGCATCATAACGGAAAAAAGAATGCTGAAAGATTGAGAAGAGAGGTTGTCTCGCCGCATCAATGGCGAGATTATGTCGCTAGAGAAAGTTCGATTGGAGAGTATTCATGCCTACAACGACCGTTGAGAATAAATCGACTGATGCCCCTGAAATCAATGTCTCCGTTACGTTCCGACACACGGAATCGACCCCTGCACTCAAGACATACGTCACTGATAAGCTCATCCATATCCTGCAAAAGTACGTCCGAAACAGCGCTGAGGCGCATGTGATCCTCTCCGTCGAGAAGCGCGATCACACCGCAGAAATCGTGCTCCATTCGAAGCCTTATGAGGCGACCTCAAAGGCCACGACCGACGATCTCTATTCGGCGATCGACAAAGTCGTTGATACGTTGGTCGTTCAGCTGCGAAAGCAAAAGGAACGGGTCACGGATCATAAGGTTCCGCCGACCGACTTCGAAACCGAAGGAGCTTAGACCTACACTTCATGCGCGCGTCAAAGTTAGTCATACTGAGCGGTGTTTCCGGCTCGGGGAAGTCTACTGCGTTGAACGCGTTCGCTGATTTTGGGTTCTTCTGTGTCGATAATCTTCCGGGCCCGATGGTCCGGAACTACGTCGACTTCCTCCTCGATCTCCCTCCCGACTGGCACAAACGGGTGAATGCGCCAGCCGAGGGGGTAGACGACTGCGAGTTCGCACTGCTGCTGGACTGCCGCGACGAGGAGAGCGTTGGAGAGGTGCTCTCGGCGCTCAAACGTCTCCGCGACGCTTCCGTTCAAGTAGATCTGTTGTATTTCGACTGTCGCGACGACGTTATTCTGCGGCGGTTCCAGGAGACCCGTCGACCGCACCCCTTCCTCATCCACGGTGGAAGGAAGGTCTCTCTTCGAGATGCACTGACGATAGAGCGGGAGATCACTTCGAGATTTAGGGAGTCCGCGGATCGGATCATCGATACCTCCGCCTTCTCCCCGCACGAACTGCGAGCGCTCGTACAAGATCTCGTCGGAGAAAAGGTTCTCCTCGAAGTAGCGATGACATCATTCGGCTTTAAGTTCGGGCCACCCAAGGATGCCGACATCGTGATGGACGTTCGATTTCTTCCCAATCCGCATTTCGTGCCGGAGCTTCGAGATTCGACAGGCCTCGAAACTCCGGTCCGTGACTACGTGCTCAAATCACCAGATGCTCACGAATTTCTTGCTCACTTCGAGAAGCTGCTTGAGTTTCTCATTCCTCGCTACGAGAAAGAGGGGAAGCGCTATCTCAATGTCGCGCTTGGCTGCACCGGCGGAAAACACCGCTCCGTCGCAGTCACTGAGGAGCTCTTCCGCCGGCTGAAGATCGAAGGCGCAACG
>JADYYL010000194.1 GCA_020853655.1 Deltaproteobacteria bacterium | reverse complement strand
GGCCGTTCTGCCTGAGCATCTCCCTGAGGAGGTTCGGCGAGGCTCGGACTCGTCGTCGTCGCTTTCCGTTCAAGGGGACACCAAGATCGTGGTTCTCCCGGTCGACCTCGACGCTGAGCTTTCGAGGCTCGAACGAGATCTTCTGTTTCGTGCACTCGAGCAAACGGGCGGGGTGAAGAAGCAAGCCGCAGAACTCTTAGGGTTGAACTTCCGTTCGTTTCGCTACCGGCTGAAGAAGTATGGGGTCGCAGATGGCGGTCCCGACGGAGAAGACGAAGCTTCGAAGTAGCCGTCGATCGCTTTGGGTTGGCGCTCGTCAAGAACGCGTACCGAAAGTTGAGCCATTTCCCTCCGCTCACGCCGGCGGAACCGTATCGACCGCACCCCAAGGCCACCTCGCCCGAAGGCTACCGTCTCTTCCGACTCCACCACTTTCTCTATCCCCCAACGGTGCGGAACCCCAATTGCCGGGGGAAGCGCTGGGTCCGCGACCACCCGCAACCTTACAAGTCCCCCAGTTTTGAGGCTCTGGAGCACCCCGGTCTGTCGGACTCCCACTGATTCGATCCGATGACGTTTCCGATGACCAATCCGAACTCAATTGAGCGTACGGAGCATCGTAATTCTTGCGGGACAAAATTTGTCGTCAGGGTGCTCGAGTGACGTTTTTTGGTTGGACGTTTTCTCGCTGAACGACCGTTCACCTTCGTGAATTTCGGACCCCAGCGATCGCTCGCCGGATAAGTGCGTGATTACGAAAGAGATTGGGAAATCACTCAAGCAAACAAAAATTGTCTCCGATGATTACTTCGCGTGGCACTGGGCTTGCTCAAGAGGACATCGTTCTCGGGGCTGCCCTTCCACGGGGTAGCAGGCGGGCAAAGCTCCTCGCCTCGTGCTCTTGGCTTTGGATTAACTCCACCTGCTTGGGTGGATTAACTCCACAGCCCAGGCGCCCCAGGGCAGGAGCTGAGTAACCATTGAATTGGAAATTGGAGTAAGACGACAATGAAGAACGAGAAAGGTTTTACGCTTATTGAATTGCTCGTGGTTGTCGCGATTATCGGTATTCTCGCCGCTATCGCCATCCCGCAGTTCGCAGCATACAGAGCACGTGCTTTCGATGCTCGCGCTGAAAGTGACCTCCGTAACGTTATGACGGGCGAGGAAGCTTACTTCGTGGACAACGAAACGTATACGACAGTCGTTGCTGACCTCCCAGGCCTCGACGGTGGATTGAGCGCTGGCGTCGTCTTCGCGATCAACGCTGCTGATGACACTTCGTGGGACGCAGAATCGTCACATCCGAATGGAACGAACTGCTACACGTATGACAGCGCCGCAGACCCGGGAATTCAGTCGGCAGCTGGCGTTTGCTAATAGCCAACTGAGTCGACGAAAAGAGGGCCCCTTGGGCCCTCTTTTTTTTTGTACGCCTGACGAATCCAAGCTCGGTGCCATACTTCGTTGCGGAAAATGCCTGCGGTGCTCATGTATAAGAATACGCTCCGCGCCTCGGCATTCCCGCGCCTCGTCTGCCGCGCGAGCTCACCAATCGGAACCTCGATACCCTTCGATCTCGACCCGCGCTTCATGAAGCAGAGACCTGCGCCTTGTCCGGCACTCGACCTCTCCACAATCAACCTTCCCTCAGCATCCTTCCAAGGACCGCCCTGCACTGCGAGAGCTGTTTGCGCCTCCTCTAACTCTCTCTCTGGACCCGTTCTAGGCGTTCCTGCTCCATAGCCTCCCCTAACTATTGCCGATAACACCGTTAGCGAACCGTGAGTCGTCACGCCCTCCAACTGCGTCTAAACGGAGGGTTTCTCAAACGAAAACGGCAATGCTGACAAGACTCGCCATCACCCTTCTCCTTCTCACGTCCGCGGTGGCGACCGCACCACTGCGCGAACAGCTCAACGCGACGGCACCACGCGCACCCGAGAATCAGGATCCCCTCTACCTCCCGAACGTCCACGCGATTCGAGCGATCACGCTCGGCTTCGATAACTTTACCGCCGACGTCTTGTGGTTCAACACCCTCAACTACTTCGGGAAGCAGACGCGGGAGAAGCAAGATCTCAGATGGCTCGCGCATATGTGCGACCTCGTGACTCAGCTGGATTCGCGAGCACGGCACGTTTTCGAGTTCTGCGGGACGTTGCTGTCATGGGTAGCGAAGGATCCGGAGGCGAGTAACTCCATACTCCAACGGGGGATCGAAACGGACCCGAACTACTGGCGGTATCACTACCTTCGCGGTTTCAACTCATACTACTTTCTCGATGACGCAAAGACCGCTGGGCGAGAACTTCAAACGGCGGCGATGCTCCCGGGCGCTCCCCCTCTCGTCGGTCTCATCGCCACACGTCTGCTTAGTTCGAGCGACGATGCACACGTCGCCATTGCTTTCCTGCAGGACTTGCTGAAGAACACCTCGAGCCCAGACGCAAGGCGCACACTTCTGGAGCGTTTGAAGAGCGCACAGCTCACCGCAGACATCCAAACACTTGAACGCGCGGTTGCGTTCGCACACAAGAAGGGACACGCCATTACATCGCTCGAGCAGCTGGTCTCGCTCAATATCATTCGCGACTTGCCACGCGACCCATTTGGAGGCGAATACCGGCTCAATCCGGACTCCGGAGTGATCGACTCAACCTCTGGCGACCGAGGACTTCGCGTCCGCAAGAAAAGCTCCAAACACGAAGAGATGAAAGCAACGGCGGCGCATGACTAGCATGGAACCGATCCTTCGGGTTCGTAACCTTCACAAACACTTCCGTTCGCACTGGGTGTACCGGCGAATCGAGGCCGTGCGTGACGCCTCGTTTGACATCTACCCTGGGGAGATCTTCGGACTGCTTGGCCACAACGGTGCCGGTAAAACAACGACAATGAAGTGCATCCTCGGACTCATTCGCCTCACGCAGGGCGAGGTTCAGTTCCGAGGGCAGCCCCTCACCACCGCCGCTCAACGCGCGGACATGGGATACCTTCCGGAGCTGCCCTACTTCTACGACCACCTCACCGTGCGCGAGACGCTCGAGTTTCTCGCATCGCTCACCGGGCTCCGCAGTCGTTTATCGCGAGGGGAGTTCGCGAAGCATGTCGACAGTACGCTCGATCGGGTGGGACTTACCGAAAAGCGGAAGGCCCCGGTTCGATCGCTGTCGAAGGGATTGCAGCAACGTCTTGGTCTGGCGCAGGCGATCGTGAACGACCCAAAGCTCCTCTTCCTCGATGAGCCGTTCTCAGGACTCGATCCCATCGGCCGCCGGGAGTTCCGCAACATCATCCTCGACTTGAAGCACGCAGGAACGACGATCGCGCTCTCTTCCCACGTGCTCTCCGACGTGCAGACGCTTTGCGATCGTGTGTTGATCATGGCCCGCGGCCACGTCGAAACGACGTTCTCCATCGCCGACGTCGGTCAACTCTTCGGCGAGCGATTCGAGCTTGTCATCGAGAGCGTCGAGAACGAAACGCTCGTCTCCACGTTGCGCAACCTGGAAGACGCCGACAACCGATCCACCGATCCAAGAGGGCACTCGTTCTGCTACTCGGATTATGACAAAGCGCTCGAAGCCTTCGTTATCGTCAGCCAACACGGCGTTCGCGTTCGTGAGTTCCGCAGCTCCAGCCCCGACCTGGAGTCCATCTTCGTGTCGGTGACTGAGCGCGCACGCGGCGGGGCGCAGCAAGCGCCAGCGATAAGCGCGCCGAATGATGGAGGACGCCACGCATGATCACCGCGATCGCTCTCAACACCTTCCGAGAGGCCATTCGGAACAAGGTACTTTATTCCGGCTTCCTCTTTGTTGCGCTCTTGATTGCGGGCTCAGCGCTCTTCGGTTCGGTGAGTGTCGGAAGTCAGATCAAAGTCATCAAGGACTTCGGACTCTTCTCGCTATCGATCTTTGGGGCGATCGTCGCAGTCGCGATTGGCGTCAATCTCCTCAACAAAGAGCTCAAGCAAAAGACGATCTACAACATCCTCTCCAAACCGGTCGAACGGTGGCAGTTCATCGTCGG
>JADYYL010000193.1 GCA_020853655.1 Deltaproteobacteria bacterium | reverse complement strand
GATAGCTGAATTGCCTGATAATCTCGCACGACTTCGAGCAATGGCGGGGGTTCGGGAAGTGGTGGATCCCTCTCCTCTATTGCAAGATTCTGAAACAACGGAAGCTCTTCGTCTCGAAATCGTCGGATCCTCCATAATGCTTTCTGACGAGAGAACCCTAATGAGCCAAATGCATCTGCTTGCGCGAGTTTGCGCAGAGAAGAGACGCGCACATGAGCTTTCCGCCAGAGCGTCTCAAGCGTTGCAAAGGGCCCGACCTGCTCACGCTTCGCGGCGATCTGCCTTCCCTCCTCTTCACGAAGCCCTCGGACTTGACGCATCCCGAGCCGCAATGCGGGAGGGGTGCCTTCCAACGTGCAGTCCCACTCGCTCGCACCAACGTCGACAGCGAGAATCGAGACGCCATGCCTTCGCGCATCATCCACGATCTGAGCAGGTTGGTAGAATCCCATGGGCTGACTATTCAGCAACGCGGCAGCAAACACTGCCGGATGGTGGCACTTGAGCCAGGAGGAGACGTAGACGAGCAGGGCAAAAGATGCGGCGTGAGACTGAGGGAATCCATATTCGCCAAAGCCACAGATCTGTTCGAAAAACTGCGCGGCATACTGCTCGCTGTAGCCATTGCGCCTCATGCCATCGAAAATCTTCTTCTTGAACGTCTTGAGCCGATTCTTATCTTTGCGCCAACTCGCCATCGCGCGGCGGAGTTCGTCCGCCTCTCCTGGAGTGAAGCCACAAGCAACAACCGCGAGCTCCATCGCTTGTTCTTGAAAAATTGGAACACCGAGAGTGCGCTCCAACACCTTCTTCACTCTCTCATCAGGAAACGTGACGCTCTCCTTTCCAGCGCGGCGGCGAAGATACGGATGCACCATCCCCCCTTGAATCGGGCCGGGCCGAACAATCGCAACCTCGATCACCAGATCGTAGAACGTTCTCGGCCGTAGCCGAGGAAGCATGCTCATCTGCGCTCGGGACTCGATCTGGAACACGCCGACCGAGTCTGCTCGGCACAGCATGTCATAGACTCGCGGGTCCTCTGGGGGAACAGTATGGAGCGCGAACTCCGGTTCGGAGGGATGTCGACGCCCATTCAGGAAATCAAACGCCTTGCGAATGCACGTGAGCATTCCGAGAGCCAGGATGTCGATCTTCAACATCCCCAGCGCATCGATGTCGTCTTTGTCCCACTCCATGATGGTCCGATCCTCCATCGCCGCATTCTCGATCGGCACCATCTCATCAAGACGTCCTTCAGTGATGACGAATCCGCCGACGTGTTGAGAGAGATGTCGAGGGAATCCGCGGATCTCACCGGTAAGCTCGAGCGTCATTCGGACTGCGGGATCCTCTGGGACAATGCCAACCTCCCGAAGCACCTGGGGGGTGATGGGCTCTCCCTCTGCGCGAAGGACGACGCGAAGTAAGACCTCGATGGTGTCGGTGGAAAGACCGAATACCTTTCCTATCTCTCGCAGCGCCAGGCGAGTACGATAGGTGATGACCTCGCAAACAAGGGCTGCACGCTCGCGCCCGAAGCGGGAGTAAATGTATTGAATCACCTCCTCTCGCCGCTCATGTTCGAAGTCGATATCGATATCCGGAGGCTCGTTTCTCTCTTTACTGATGAATCGCTCAACGAGGAGGCGGATCTCGTTCGGATCGACAGAGGTAATTCCCAGGCAGTAACAGACCGCGGAGTTCGCGGCGGCCCCTCGCCCTTGGCACAAAATCTTCCGCTCGACGGCAAAAGCAACAATGTCGTTCACTGTCAGAAAATATTTCTCATACTGAAGCTCGCTGATCAGCAGGAGCTCGTGCTCGATTTGCTGCTGTACTCCCGGTGGCACTCCCTCAGGATAGCGCTGACGCGCGCCGGTCATCGTGAGTTCGCGAAGGTAGTCCGCAGGCGATCTCCCCTCGGGACAACTCTCGTGTGGATACTCGTAGCGCAGATGGTCCAGCGAGAATGTGATCTGCTCTGCGATCTCATGCGCGCGAGTCACGGCTTCTGGTCGCTTTCGAAAGAGACGTGAAAGTTCGAGCGGCGGTTTGATGTACCGCTCTTCGTTCGGAGAGAGATGAAAGCCAGCCTGTTCGAGAGTCGTCTTGCGCCGAATACAGGTCAGCACATCGCAGAGCATGCGACGACTGGACGCATGAAAGAGCGGGTAATTGGTGGCAACAAGGGGAATAGAGAACTCTGAAGCGAGCGCCTCGATCTCTTCCTGCAGGGCGTTCTGATCGGGGCCATAGGAGCTCCAGATCGCAAGTGAAAGCGCACCTGGCGCAAGTCCGTGGGCGAGTCGAGCAATCTCAACCTTCAAACGCGAATCGAGATAATCGTGCACAACCGCTATGCAGACGAAATCTTGTGCATACGGGAAGAGATCCTCGAGAGTCAGCAATGCCGCTCCCTTCGGCCCCCGTCTTTTGCCAAGCGTGAGAAGACGACACAGACGCCCATACGCCTCTCGAGTCCGTGGATAGGCGAACACGGTAAAGGGTAAAAAAAGCGAGTGACACAGATCCGGAAGACTTTCGGGAGGAAGACAAAAGACCTCGGTCGGAAGTTTTTCCGGAAGCTCTCGCAGAAAAAGGAGCTGAGTTCCGACAAAATACCGCATGCCCAACTTCTTGGCCGCGATATGAGCTCGAACGACGCCCGCCAGCGAGTTGAGATCTCCGATACCAATCGCATGATAGCCGAGTGCGTGAGCAGCTCCCACCAACTCCTCGGGATGACTGGCCCCTCGAAGGAATGAGAAGTTGCTCACG
>JADYYL010000192.1 GCA_020853655.1 Deltaproteobacteria bacterium | reverse complement strand
TCGTCGCGAGAAGCTGAGAGCGGGAGCAGATGCGAGGAGGGTGCCGGAGCGAGCGCGGAGGCGGCCTGAAGGCCGTTGAGCACTCGCGACAAACCCGACGACGCAGATGCTTCCGATATCAGCTTCGCAGCAGGGAAAAAGTGCATAACACGCTCTAGGGCCCGGCGGAGGACGATTCACGGGAGGACGGCGGCGTAGTCCCTGCAACGCGTCGGCGCGGGAGAGAGAGTGTCTCTGAGCTAGGACGCCGCCTTGAATGGCTTTCTCACCGGCTTCTTGGCAACTGGCTTGACGACGACCTTCGGGACCCGCTTCGCAACAGCCTTTGGCTTGGCGGTGGTCTTGCCTCGCTTGGTCACCTGCACAGCCGACCGCTTGCCCCCAGACTTCCTCGCCCCGGACCTTTTGACCGAGCGATTCGTCGATCTCGACTTGCGCACGATGACCGGATCGGTCAGAGCGGGGATTGTCATCCCGAACTTCCTGCGGAAATAGTAATCAAGTAAATCACTCGCTGCATGGCTACCGCGAAAGCGCTTTGTCCCGTTCGCGATCACGAGTGCAGAGACAACGATGTCCGCGTCATGGGCCGGAGCCGCACCGATAAACCAGTAATACATCCCCTTTGGATTCTCTCCACTTAAGGTGCCCGTCTTGCCGGCGATCGGAATCTGACGGAAGACATCCATATGCCGAGCGAACGCGCTTCGAGCGGTTCCAGTTTCCACGGTACTCCGCATCATCGAGAGAACCTCTTTCGCGGTCTGCTCGGTCACAACACGGCGCACCGGTGTGCGCCCCGCGTGATACAACGGATCGCCGCTCGGGCCATAAATAGCGGAGATGATGTGGGGCTGAACGAGCACCCCACCGTTGCCCAGGGAGCCGGCGATCAATGCGGCATGCACCGGACTCACAAAAACGGTACCGAATCCGGCCGCCGTTCTCGCATAGCTATAGTCGTCGAGATTGTGTGAGTAAGAACTCTCCGAGACCGGAAAATCGTAAGGGAGGTCAGAATTGAAACCGAAACGCTCGGCATAGGATCGAAGCGACCAGAATGTGAGCTTGGTCAGCGCAAGCCGTGCGAACACCGGATTCACCGACCGGCCGAGCGCGTCCCCAAGAGTCATCACCCGCCGATCTCTGACGGGGTCCGGCAAATAATTATAGCGCTCGAGATCGTAATTTCCTCCGCGGAAAAGGATTCGATCATCGCCTGTCATTCCCGCTCTCTCGACTGCGGCAGCGGCCGTGATCACCTTGATCAGTGAAGCCGCGGGAAACGTTGCTCGGGTGGCGACGTTCGAATTCGCTCCCTCTCGAGCTGAGTAGCTCGACATCGCCAAGATTTCGCCAGTTTTTGGACGAACGGCCACGAGAGCCGCCCACTCCGGGCGACGTTTGCTCAGAATCTCATTCGCGCGCTCTTGCAGCCCCACGTCGATCGTATAGACCAGCTTCCGGCCTAGGCCGTCGACAGAGTAGAAGGCGTTCCCCTGCTTCCTATCGAACGCCGGCACGCGATCAATCAGAGGGGTCCGATGCCGGCTGATGGAAAGCGCGACGTCTCCGGAACCAGCAACGGTCGATGGTAAGCCGATCGAGCCCGCCTGTGCGATCTGCGCATGTGGTGGACTGGCAAGGAGATCCAGATCGCTCGGCTCGTGCCCATGGCTATTCTTGAGGCCATTTGACCGCGAAACGTGTTCGATGCCCCGCTCGCGCGTTTCGGAGCCGCTGGACGCAAGAAACGGATCCTTCGCGAAGGAAACGCCGACCAAGGAGAGCGCGAGGGCTGTTCCCCCGACAAGCGCCAGGACCCCTCCGCGATAGCGGATCAAAACGCGGCGATAGCGGCTCGAAACGCCTCGGCGCAGTTCCGGACGCGCCGAGGAATCGGATCTCTGATGGCTGTCAAAGTTGCTCGCCACGTTTGGCCTACCCACAAAATGCACTGACACCGTCTTCCCTTGAGAATGCGCTCATCACGCACAAACTCGGAAAACGAAAAATACTTCTCGCCGGCCGAACCGGCAGAGTTGACTACCCCAAAATATCCTTGGATGACTCCCAATATTGACGAAGATGCGCCGTCACGAAAGGCCAAATTCGTCCCTCGAGCGCCAATCTTCATCTCGGAAAAATGAGGGGCACTTCTTTGGATGCGGCGAAGAACCGTTCGGGAGTGCCAACATCGCTCCAGTACCCATCAAAATGATACCCGCAGATTGTCTCCCCGGCCGCGAGTAACCCCGCCCACGTATCTCGAGTCACGCTAAAAATGCTCCCGCGCGGCGGCATAGCGGTTATGACCGATCGCTCAAGAACGTGAGCCCCCGCAAACATGGTCTTTTGGACGGCTGAAACTGTTGAATATTGTTTTCCAAGGAAGCTCACGAGACGATTCTTGGTATCCAAACCGAGTTCACCGTAGTCCGCGGATTGCGGATCTTGGCGCACAACCGCCGTGATCGCCGGCTTGTCCGAATGGAGCAGATGAGCCTCGACCAGCTCATCGAGCATCAGGCCTGGCCCGAATATGGTGTCAGAGTTAAGAACAATCAGTCGGTCGTGAAGGAGGAGCCCCTCGATATTCTTGATAGCTCCACCGGTATCGAGAATGACGGGCTCCTCGGCATACTCAATCCGCAGCCCATAACTGCTGCCATCCCCGAGTCTTTGGCGAATACGGTCCCCCAGATAGTGGAGATTGACGAGCACTCGCCGCGCGCCTGATCGGACGCACAGGTCGAGCGCGAACTCGATCAAGCACCGTCCGTCGATCTCGAGCAGAGGTTTCGGCGTCGAATCCGTGAGTGGCTTGAGGCGGGTTCCGAAGCCTGCAGCCAAAAGTAAAACGTCTGCATCCAGCGATGGCATAGTTACTCGCTCGCCTTCGGCGCATCAAAACGCAATGGATTGAGCGCACCAGCTTTCACCTCTGGGAAGTGATCGCACAGGAGCTCGAGGAGCGATCCGTAGAGAGCGTGTTGGCCGCCGGAGGCAGTGATCCGCTCGAGCGTGCGACCGATACGCCGAAGCGTTCCCGGAATCCAGGCTGCGTAGGTCGTCAGTCCTCGTACCGTCGATAACTTTGCGAACCGCCCGGCGACCTTCAGATCTCGCTGCAACAACGCACGATCATACTCAGCATAGAAATCCGCGCGAGATCCAGCAGCGGTATAAAATCCCTGCACGAGCTGCACGTAGAGACGATCGCCGAGAGCCGAATCTGCATCCCGGTCATTTAAGAGCGAGACAAGGTCATAGGATCCAGTCGCCAAAAGCGCGTCTTGAAAATCGATGACTCGAACCTGCTCTGAAGGGTCGACCATCAAGTTCCACGAGTGAAAATCCCGGTGCGCTAGAATTTTCGGAAAGCTCCCGAGTTCGTCCGCAATCAGCGCTGAAGCCTCCTCGAATACTCGATAGCGGTCGGGAGACGCGTCGAGTGGGCGAAGGAGAAAATCAAGAGTCTCGCTCATCTCGTTGACATAGATCTCTTCTGTGAACCCCCGCTCGAACGGGAAAAATCCGCTCTCAGACGGTATTCGTTGTATCTCAACAATAATCTCGCACGCGCGAGAATACAGCCGAGCCAACCGGTCTTCAGGATTTGCTTGCCCTGCCCTCCCGAGGAGGACATCGGCAAGCATGACATCACCGAGATCCTCGAGGATCAAAATAGGCGGCGCCTCGCTCTCAAAATAGAGCGTCGGCACCGAGACCCCGTGGCGCGAGAGGAAATGGGTGAGCTGCACGTAAGAATCGTATGAATTAACGGCGTGCTTGCCGACTGCTTCGGGCACGGCGAGGGAAAGAAACACCATCGCCAGAGCGCTCGCCGGACGACCCGAGTCCCATCGGACGCGAAAGTAGCGGCGCAATGACGCGTCCGGGGTCATTCCGAGGACCAGGCAATCTTTCCGCGCTGGCTCCCAGCGGCCGATCACTTCACGAATTCTTGCCTCCGACTCTGCATCGACGGATTGCGCTTCTGTCGTTTGCATCACACCTCGTCACTATCGAAAACTGAGAAATCCCTTCTGAGCAAATCCGCTTCTGGGCGCGGCGATTGACGAGACACGTCGACGGGATCGATCTGCCGCCCGGTTCAGATTATTGCGTTCACCGCGTGCCGACCCCACCCTTCCGACGGTAGATGGAGAGCGTCGTACCTGGGCGAATGACGTCTGCCCCACTGGCAATAGGGACATAGAATGCATCGCTTGGGTCGTATAGGCCAGTCCGATATCCACCCTCTCGAACGGGATGGACATCGTAGACTCGGTCATACCGTGTGGCGAGAGCGCTTTTCTCTTCAGGCGTCAGCTCGGGCGAGAACATCCTCACTGGGTGCTCATCGATAATGACCCACTCGAGACACTCGTTCGGATTGGAACCACACTCGGCGAGCCTCGCGTCCGGGAACGAATACCCATAGGCGAGCTGAGGCTTGCCATAATAGTATGTCGAATGTGAACCAAGCGGAGTGTTTGGCGGGATGTGCTCTTCAATCCACTGCTTCGCCTCGGTTCGCGTATCGAGCTCGGAAAGCAAGAATCCGGTGCGCGATATTCGAATGGCGGGATCGAGGATGCATACCGCCACCCCGCCGAGAAGCATGGACGATCTCCACGCGGCAGGCACCCGGCGCGCCATCTCATCGACTCCAACAGCGGCAAAAGCGCAAAGCACGGGCATGAACAAAAGGACGTATCGAAAGAACAAAAGTTTACTGCGGAGCAGTGGGATCGACATCAGAACGACGATGACAAGGCAACACCAAAACGTCTCTCTGCCTGAAAAATACGAATGCAGCTTCGCAAAGAGAGAGGCGTTCGGGCTCTGAGCGCCTGTCGGATTCTGTCGCTTGAGGAGTGCCCAAGCGCCAACGAGAGCGAAGGCGCACACACCAAGCCCCGCACCGTAGCGCAGCGCAAAGAGGAAGAGCCACCTCCAACCGAAGTCCATTTGAATCCCAGGAAGACCTTCTCGGACCCAGTAGGATTGATACTCGAAGTCCTCCGCCACTTTCTCGGTCTCGAGCAGAAGATACGGATTGGTCGACGCGAAGACGACGATTGCGGC
>JADYYL010000191.1 GCA_020853655.1 Deltaproteobacteria bacterium | reverse complement strand
CTTCTCGGAGCAGTCGCAGATCTCCTGATTCAGTTGGAACAAGATCCAACGAATAAGGAGATTGTGAACGCGATCTTTCGCCCGGTGCACTCGATCAAAGGGAATGCCGCGTTCTTTGGATTTCACCGACTTCGAGAATTTGCTCACGAACTAGAATCTCTTCTGGTCCTCATCCGGGAAGGGAAACGACAAGTGACTCGTCCCCTACTGGACGTAACGCTTGCTGGAGTAGAAGAGCTCCAGAGCACTATTCACAGGCTCCAATCCGGCGGGGCCGAAGTAGCAAATGAGGCCTCGTTTCGGGCGCTGCTCGAGCGAATTGTCGCGGCGCAGAAAGGCGACGCAACTCCCCGGATGGAGTCCACCGAAAACTTTACACAACTGCGGCAAGCTCTCACGCAGCGGGCTCCGGATCTGTTGCCACTTCTCGACGGAATGGTGGCGGAAGATTCGCAGAGCGTCGCCGCCGTTTCAGCGCCGGCGTCAGATGCGAAGGGACCGGTGGCAGCGGCTGCGAAAGCGGCTGATCCCAAACCCTCCTCCCGTCACGAGAATACGAAGTTCATGAGAGTCAGAGAGGAGGATGTCGATATGTTCCTCTCGTTTGTCGGAGAGATTTTGACAATAGGAGAGGCGCTCACTTACGTGGAGCGCAAGCTCATCGAAGGGAGCGATCCCGAGCAGACGCGGAAACATTTGCGTGAGACAAACCGGGAGTTCAGTAAAGTGTCGCTCGCGCTTCAATCGAGCGTCATGGCGATTCGTCGCGTTCCGGTCAAACCACTTATCCAGAAGCTCCCAAAAATCGCGCGAGACGTCGCGACCGCGAGAGAGAAGGACGTTCGAGTTTCGATCACTGGCGACGATCTTCTGATCGACAAGAGCGTGATCGAAGTGATTGACGCTCCGTTGGTGCACATTGTGCGAAATGCAGTCGATCACGGGATTGAAAGTCCTGGGGTTCGCGCCTCGCGAGGCAAAGAGAAGACCGGCAGCGTCAGAATCGAGCTTGCCGAAACGAGCAAAGACCTCGTCGTCCAAATTCACGACGATGGAAATGGTATTCCCCTCGAGAAGCTGCGCGCAAAAGCCATCGAAGCCGGCATGATTACGGCGAATCAACCTCTCGGTGAAGAGGAGCTTGTCTCGCTCATCTTCTCTGCTGGGATGTCCACCGCAGAGCAAGTAACGGACATCTCGGGCCGTGGCGTGGGAATGGACGTCGTCAAACGAAGTCTTGAATCAGCAGGCGGTAAGATTTCAATCGAGACGACCGCAGAGAAAGGATCCAGTTTTAAGATCGTCGTTCCGAAAACGGCATCGACCCAGATCATCCTTGGGATGATCACCCAATGCCATGACCAGACGTATGTGCTTCCAGCAGAGCGGGTAAGAGAGACGTTCTATTGCACGCACGACTCGTTCTCAAATGTTCCGGGGCTGGGCAGATGCGTCTATCATCAAGGCGAACACCTGCCTGTGGTCGACCTTTCAGAGATTTTCTACGGTGAACGGAGTAGCGGAGCGTGCCGTGTCGCGATCTCGACCAAGGTACGCGGCATTCCCTGCGCAATCGTGGTGGATCAGGTCGATGCAGTCCATCACGTCGTGATCAAGAAGCTGTCGCAAGCATCGATCTTCGATCCTTGCTTCGCGGGCGCATCGATTCTGGGTGATGGAAGTCTCGCACTCGTCGTCGATCTCGATAATCTTGACGCTACGGTCGAGAGCCCTTCACAACCCGATGAGCATGCTCCAGCCGAGATACCGTTGCAGTAGGTCGAGCAGTTTGAAGCGTCACACGTGTCGTGGCCAGCACGACATCTCACGTTCAACGCCCAACGATGACCGACCTTATTCAGCTCGCCTTCGCTCGAGAGGAGAACGTCCTCGGTATTTCGATCCCGCTCGCCATCATCACCGATACGATAAGGACTGCCATCGCGACCGTTCGAGTGATTGAGATCGATTCATCAAGCCAAACGACACCCATAAGAACAGCAACCATGGGGGTCAGAAGCTCTATAACGGAAGCGATCCCCGCTCGAGCATGCCGGAGTCCAGCATAGAAAAGGAGAAACGCGACAGTCGTCGTTGCGGAAGCAACGAAGATGACTGCGGCCCCTCGCCAGGAGATCCCCGCGAGAAGTCCATCGTCCACAAACAAACCTAGTGGAAGCGTGAGAACGCCCCCGAGGGCGGTTCGAAGAAAGATCATTGTCAGTGGCTGCTCGCCACTTGTCGCCAAGAATCGAGCGATGACAACGCACGCGGCAAAACACGCCCCACCACCCACGATGAAGAGAGCCGGAATAAGTTGCACTTCATTTTCGCTTAGCGCGCCTATGTCGCCAAGAACAACCACCGGAGTTGAGCAGAGTGCTATCGCGGACCAGATTACCTGCTTCCGACTCAATCGTTCCCCAAGTGCAACCCAGGCAATCGCGATCACAAACACTGCCTCGAGTTTTGCAATGACGCTCCCAACACCTACCGGGGTCGACTTGAGGCCGTGCGCAATCAGCACGGCAGCGCACGGCCCACTGAAGAGTCCTAAGCACAGGTAATGGAGCGGATAGCGGCCAAACGCGGCGGCGAAGGGCTGATGGATCGCAATCGGAAGCAGAAAAAGAGTAGCAGAGATGGAGAACCAGAAACTCACAAACACTGCGGATTGATCAATGACTGCTACTTTGTAAAAGAAATACGAGACCCCCCAAAGCACGGACGCGATGGCGATCTGTAATATCGACCGGGAACGAGCAGTCGGACCTGTGTTCATGATTGAAAGCCACGCGAATGAAATACAAACCGCGTTCCTTACGCGCGCCCGCTGAAACAAACAACAACTCCCCGATTACGTTGGAATGCAAGGTTGGGGGACTTGCCTGGCATCCTGGGACAACCGCGGGAAGGAGAAGCCGAAGAATGGAGTAGCCCGGCACCGGGGATCATACGGTATGCTCCTACCGACTTGAATCCTCATGGGGGTGGGCTGGCGATGAATCGATGCAAGGTGTGCGGGCTATCTTTCAACGTACCGCGAGAAGAGGACGAGCTTCGCGGTCTGTTAACGCCGGTCGTCGGAGCCAATCGCCTCGAACTCCCCCGTCCCACCAAGTGCCCTCAGTGCCGCCACATGACCAGGCTCCTCTGGCGGAACGAGCGAACGCTCTACCGCACTACCTGCGCCCTCACTCACAAGCCCGTGATATCCTCCTTCTCGCCCGATAAGGATTTCAAGGTCTGCGATCGCGCCGCGTGGCTTACCACCGACAACCTCGATTTCGGCAGAGACTTCGATTTCTCTCGACCCTTCTTCGATCAGTTTGCCGAGCTCTACTCCGACACCTACAAAGCCGCCGTCATCCAGAGCGGACAGATGGACAACAGTGCCTACTCGCACTTCACCGGCTGGCTCAAGAACTGCTACCTGCTCTTCGACAGTGGCAAATGTGAGAACTGCGCCTACTGCACGCTCAGCTCATACTCAAACGCCTCGTTCGACTGCACGATGATGGTCCGAAGCGAGCTCTGCTACGAGTGTTACAAGATAGAAGATTGTTACGCCGTTTCCCACGCAACCTACGCGAAGAACTGTAGCAACAGCGCCTTCCTCTTTGATTGCATCGGCTGCAAGCACTGCATCGGCTGCGTCAACCTTCGCAATCAGGAATATCATCTCTTCAACGAACCGGTTCCGCGTCAAGAGTTCGAACGCATCTGGGCGGATCTCATGAGCGGATCTGAGCCGATCATTCGTGATTATGAAGATCGATTTCAGCGCCTGCTTTCGCGATCCCCGCGTCGCTCTGCGTTCTTGGTTAACGCGCTGAACTCCAGTGGCGACAGCCTCATCAATTGCGAAAACGTGCACGAGAGCTTCGATGTCAGCGGCGGCCGAAATCTTCGCCATTGCCACTATATGTTCCCTTCCTCGGAGAACTGTTTGGACGTCTCTACCTTTGGCGAGGGTATGGACTACTGTTATGAGGTATCCGCCTGCGGGGGCGCTTCAGGCAAGGCGGCCGTGAGCAACATCTTCTTCTCCGCCTACATTTATTACGGCGGTTACAACATCCTCTACAGCGTGAGCTGCCATGAAAGCTCGAGCGATCTTTTCGGCTGCGCGGATCTCCGTCGGAAACAACACTGCATCCTCAACCAACAGTACACAAAGTCTGAGTATGAGGCGCTTGTGCCACGGATCGTCGCGCACATGCGCGAGACCGGCGAATGGGGCAACTTCTTTCCACCGTCGATCGCGCCTTACGCGTACAATGAATCGCTCGCTCAGGAAGATATCCCTCTCACCCCCGAGCGCGCCGAGACAATCGGCGTGACGTGGTCGAGCTACATCCCCCCCATTCCAGATGTGCAGGGAATCATCGAGACGAGCGAACTGCCGTCCTCGATTCACGATCTCGACGATTCAATCCTCGACGCAGTCATCCGTTGCAGCGAGACCGGAAAGCTCTTCCGCTTGATCAAACCCGAGCTTGAATTCTACCGGAAACAAGGACTTCCGATCCCTCGACTTCACCCCCAAGAGCGGAACCGACGGCGCATTGCACGGCGTAACCCGCTTCACATCGAAAGTAGGCCATGCTCACTCTGTGAGAACCTCATCATGAGCGCACATCCGCAACGAGCGCCTTACCCAGTTCTTTGCGAGAACTGCTTCACCGCTCAACTCCCCTGAGCGCTTCTCTCTTTACACCAGAGTACTCACCCCTCGACGCATCACCCCAGCGTAGACTCAAAACGTTCCACCTCGTTGCTCCGCACGGTTCCCATTGATGCGCCTCCTCGCTGTGGAGAACCCCGTCACGCTGCCATCCTTGCGCAAGCACTACGCCACCTGAATCACGCAGGAGCTGTGCTCAACTCGCGCTGGACTACAGAATCCCTCCCTAAACGAATAAAGCGTCCTATCAGGCGCTTCCCCACGAGATTCGCGACAGTTTGTTACTCGCAATTCTCTGAATCGCACGCTACCATGCGCGCAGCTCGCAGAAGGCCGCTGCGGGCGGAGGTATGTTGTATGTCGATTCAGCGCCCATCGTTGCCCCGCTCCTGGGGACCGTTTTCCCACCGACGTCGGGAAGTCGCCGACGAACGTCAAATTCCAGCAACGTTTGTGCCCTCACATTCACTCCACGTAGCGCGTCGGCAACTCGCGACGACGATTTCTCCGTCTCACACTTTCTCAGCTCACCAGATATCAACCGGGATAGTTTCCCCAGACAACTCGTCTAACAGTTCGTATTGAGTTTCGGATTTCTTGGAGTTGCATATGGCAGTCGCGTATCGCCGGGCGAAGGAATCAGATTTCAGTGATTCCATTGAAGTGCTGAAACAGGCGTTTGCGCCGAGCTGCTATGAGGCAACGCTGGTCGCTCTGCTCTGGAGAAACGAAAAGATCAGCGCTCACTATGTTGCGACTGAAGCAGGGAAACTCGTCGGATATATCGCCTACTCACTCGGGATGGCACCAGGCGGATTGCCCATCGGACTCCACCTCGCTCCGATCGCTGTCCACCCTGCCGCGCAGCGGCGAGGGATTGGTCGAGGACTCCTGAATCATAGTCTCGACGATCTTGGATCCGGGGTGCCCCTCTTTGTTCTTGGCGAACCCGCATTCTACGGCCGCTTTGGCTTCGTCCCTGATCCGACACTTCACTCGTGCTTCGACGAGACCGGTGGAAACTTTCAGGTCTTGGGCCGCGGGATCATTGCTCCAGGCGAGGTGCTCTACGAACCGGAGTTTCATCAGGCGTTTAATGAGGTCGCCGACCGAACAGTCAATAAGAGCGCCAACGAAGAGTAATCCCCGCGCACCCGTTCCTGAGTGGTTCTCCAGGAGTAATCCCTAAGCTGAGACGCCTGAACGTGGTATCAGGTTGTTCGCTACGCAAGCGGCAGCGGCTGCTGAATCTTCGTCTCTCCATCGTGCAGCTCCACAATCCGCTCCTCCTCCACCGTTTGCGCTCCTCGCCCAACTTCCTCAAGCAGCTCGCACGTTCGATACTTCGCCGCTGCAGCGAGATACTCCGCTTGCCACGCAGAGAATCGCACTGCGTCTTCGGAATTACGAAAAGGAAACATCACATCCAGCTTTAAGACGCCACAGCGCCACGGCTTCGGAGAGAGTCTCGCGCGGTAGGAGGATTGAAAACGACAGAGCTTTCGATACTTCTCGTCCGCATCGAACGCAGAAAGCAGTCGTTCACTTGCAGAAGACGTCGGATCGAACCGCTCCCCAAGAACGAGGACGCGGATGCCGTTCTTTGTTCTATAGATCCTCGCGGAAGCGATTCGCTCAGCACGCAGCACTCGCCGGCACCGCTCCAGCAACTCGTCCACATCACGTTCTGCACCGTCAGGTTTCTTGCCGAAAAGCGATGCGAGGAATCCACGTGGGGCCGGCGGCTCTTCGACGAGATCGATATCGACAAACATCGTTTCGGCTGTATTGAGCACCCGGGCGCCATACGCATTGCGGGTGACAACAGCGGTAACGTCACCGTTTCGACTTTTGATCTCCGAGAGGATCGGCTCCGGCAACAAACGATCGCCATAGTACGACTGCTTCTTGTCACCAAGCGAACCGCTCTTGAACAAGCTCCAAAGACGCTCGGCCCGCTCTCGTCCGTGTTGCTCTGCGGAAGCCTGGTCGTCGTCTGACCAACCGCGAACACGAAACGACTCATCGGCATTCGCCGATCCCCATCCCCAGAACTTGGCGATCTTCACGAATTGGCTCCTCGGAACGATGGGTTCCCCGCCGCGGTCGGGCCCTCCACTCGCAGTTTTCAGCAGTCGTGCGCATTGCGTTGCGTCAGCGTTTCACGCACAATCCCCGGGCGCCTTCTGGCCAGATTCCCCGCGAGGGAATCGGACGGCGCCTACGAATCACCGCGCGGAATCAATCCGCGACCAGGACTCTGACGAACCCCGGGGAGACCATGAATAAGCTGATTACGATTATCGCAGCATGCCTCGCAT
>JADYYL010000190.1 GCA_020853655.1 Deltaproteobacteria bacterium | reverse complement strand
TGACATTGCCCACGCCGTGGGGCTCCGGTCCGAATCCTGATCAGGCATTCATTGTGACCATTGATGAATCAATCGGCTACGCGTACGAAGACTTCGCAAAGTGCGCCGCAAGTCGTTCGTGTGGTCGAGAAGGACGGAACCTCAAGCCGTTGCGCGAGATGATTGAGCTTGAGATTGAGTTCGAGCGAAACGTCTCCACAGAAGTTGAGAAGATGACAAAAGACGGGAATGTGCGCGGGGCAAAGAGCATCGAAGAGGTCAACAAAGCCTTCGAGAACGACCAGCGCGTCTTAAAAAATTCGATCTCCAGTTGGCTCTCCGCAAAGAACGTCGATGTGGTGCTTGCGGATACAAACAAGTTGGAATCGATGATGGGAACAACGCAGACGAAAGCCGAGTAGTCGGCCCAGGAGGATGGAGTTGGACACGTTTTACGATCAAATTAAGCAGTTCTCGGATATCGGGTCGGCAGTGAGCATGACCGAGATGCTCTTTGCGCTCAGTCTGGCGTTTTTGCTCTCCCTTGTGGTGTCGAAGACCTATCAGTTCTCGTATCGCGGCGTGGCATATTCCCCCGCGTTCATGCACACACTCGTCCTGTGCACGATCATCATCGCGGTGGTGATGCTGATCATCGGCAGTAATATCGCGCGCGCATTCAGTCTCGTCGGAGCGCTCTCGATCATTCGATTCCGCAATGCGGTGAAAGACCCGAGGGATGTCGCCTTCATTTTTTACGCGATGGCGGTTGGGATGGCGTGCGGAACAGGGTTTTTCGCTCTGGGGATCGTTTTCACGATATTCACGTCCATTGTCATCACCGTGCTCTCGGCAATCGGATTCGGAGAACAATCGGACACAGAGAGAATCCTTCGAATCGAAGCGCCTGCTGTTCAGGATGCCGAATCTCTTTTTAGAGAGGTGCTGAAAGCTGCTACCAATCGGTTCTCGTTGCTCTCGATGCGCAGCACTCGGATGGGGACAGAACTCGAGCTGACGTATAGCGTTCACATTCCGAAGACAGCGCCTGTGGAGTCATTGATCACTCCAATTATGAAGCTCAACAATCAGCTCCGCGTGGAAGTTCTGTCGGCGGGGCATCAATTCGATCTGTAGGCGCTGCGATGTTCAAAGGTCGTCACGAACTCAAGTATGTCGTACCAGTACACGAAGGCGATGCGGTCCTTGAGGCGCTTCGCGATCATCTGCAGCCAGACCCGCATGGCGACGAGCAGGGTTCGTACGAGGTCGCGAGTATCTACTACGACACTCCGAGTTATCGTTTTTACTGGGATCGGACCGAGTCGGTCGGATATCGCCGAAAGGTTCGGCTCCGCGCCTATCTGAAGGGGCAGGGGATCAGCGCCTTGTTCATTGAGATTAAGGAGCGACACCGTTCGCTTGTTGTGAAGAAGCGGATCTCTTTACCGCTGGCGCTTCTGGACAAGCTCGGGCCAGACCATTTTCATTGGACGCTCCCGCAGATTCTTGAGCACGTGGGCGATTCCGCTGATTCGCGGGAGCTCCGATACCTCACGGAGCGACTCGGCCTCGAGGCGGCAGCCAACATCCGCTACCTTCGCAGGAGTTACACGAGCCCATACGTGAACGATCTCCGCATCACCCTCGACCGACATCTGACCGTCGGCGAGAGTCCGCTGACGGAGTTCGAGGAGGGGTCCGAGCAGCTTTTTCTGCCGCCGGATAAGGCGATTTTTGAAGTGAAGCTCAACCAGAGAGCCCCAGATTGGCTCCTGCGGGGACTCGCGCCCTTTGGCTTCATGCGTCAACGATATTCGAAGTACTGTGAGGGGCTGACACTGCTTCAGCAGAGCTTCCTTCCGCCGCAGACGATACGCCACATCCTCGAGAGAGGGGCCGAGCTAAAGACTGCAAACGCGGGGCGACAGTAGCTGCCAACGGGATCGACGTGGAAGCGATTGGACCGGGCGCCGATGTTCCGAATTCCGAGTTGGAGCTCCGGCGAACCTTCGGATTCACTGAAACCCTTTACAGCTGAGACCCTTTACAGCTGCAGAGCTTCCAGCCAGGGCGTGGCGACATTCTGATCTCACTTCATTCTCTGCTCATCTCAAATGCAGTCGCGCGCAACCGAAGTTGCGCGCGACCATCGACAGCCTGTCGCTAATCCTCATCGACGACGATCGTCGCTCCATTCACGTTCATCGTGGTCTTCTTCCGCGTGGAGGGAACTCCTCCCTCGTCCACATGGATGTTTCCTTGACCATCCGTGACGACGGTCTGCCCGTCTTCCCCGACAATCGTCATTTTATTCTCTTGGAGAATGCGAAGCGCTTCTTGGGCCCGAGCGTCGCGCGAAGAGCCCTGCCCCTGAATACGGATTCCCGCGTCACCTGTGCCGAGCACGACGCTCTTGCTCCGACCCATTCCGTCCTTATTGATCTGGATCATCGTGTCGTCTGCGAACGCCGGCTGAAAACTGATCGCGGCTAACGCAGCGAGTGCGACAACTTTTCCAGAAATCATTCTGCTCAACATCGTTCATCTCCGTATTGTGTTTCGTATTGATCGAGAGAGAAACCCTCTGCGGCGCTTTAAGGTCACAACCACATTTCATGTAGCAAACTAGGTCAAAATCTTACCACCCGGAGATCAGATAAGAAATCATTTCATGAACAGGTTACGCATTCCGCTCGTCAGAGAGCGGGCAGCCGGACTCGTTCCTGACGTTGTTAACGGGAAACCCGTTTGCTTCGGGGTAACGCTCCTCGAGTGTCGAAGAGTGGTCCTGAACAACCGCACTACATCGAGGTATGCAGCCATGGGATCAGCACCGTTTCAAACCCGCGCGGCACTGCCAGAGAAACGTTCGAGACGATGGGTCCTCGTCATGAACCGCGAGGTCGCCAATGTATTCGAACAGGAGCGATCGGGTGGCGACCTTCGGTTACAGATCTCCCTTGCGAATCCGGAAGGGCGGTTGAAAAATAGCGAACTCGTCAGTGGACCGAATGGCTCCTCGAAACGCGAGTCTGGACCGGGCAGCGACGCTTATTCAACGCAGCACAGCCCGAAGGAGCGCGTCCTTGAGAGCTTTACGCGTGACGTCGTGAAGATGCTCGATGATGGACTCGATAGAGCGTTGTGGACGGAGCTGAGTATCATCGCGGAGTCGCAGACGCTCGGCATGGTCCGTCGTGCGATATCAAAGCGCGTTCGAGAACGGGTCGTGCTCGAGCTATCAAAGGACATCGTGACGCTCGACGGCAACGGCCTTCGTCTCTATCTCAATGAAGCTGCGAGACGCATGCGCGGGGGAGAGGAGAGCGGGTCCAGGGTTTCGGGTCCACGATAGGGCGGTCGGCGCCGAGGGATCTCGGGGGGTTATCGGTCGTTTTCGTGGGACGTCGACGAGGCCCTTAACCATCGAGTTCTCCTCGCGGAGAATGACGAGCGTCATCACGATTCCGCTCTTCGGAGTTCGAAGGGGGGTGCGCGGTGGCAACAACCAACCACAACACCTTTTCGCATCGGGGGGATGGGGCATTTGAACGGCGGCGCATGAAAGTGCTTCGCATTTCGGTGCCCAATTCCCTGGTTGCGGGATTCCCCTCCCAGTAACAACCATTCCCGTCCCGTCATTGCGCGAAACTGCTCGGCCTTATCGGTCCACCAAATGGCATTTCGGAGCAGGTGGGCCCTTCTGTATCTCGCTCCCACACGTTCTCGCCCCTTCGCGGGCACAGTGGATGCGTTGCGCCAGCGCACTCTCTCGGCCTATAGTCGTGCGTCACGAGAGACCTCTCCGCCGTATCAAGCTGTACTGTTCGTCGCGCGCTTTTGTTTGCGCGTCTCCGCGCTCACCACGAGGGGCGGTCTCGCTGTGCCCAGCAGGTCTGCGAAAGTGTCTCCGTTTGGAAGCCTTTCTCAGATAGCGTGACCATGTGGTTGCTCACGCCGGGGTTTTTGGTGCTGGACTGTTTGAACAGGGTTTTAGGTAACCCTGCTCGAGCGTCAAGGTAGTTCTCCCATGGAACTGTTTGACGCGACGAGCGAACGTTCACTGCCCTCGCGCACGTAATTGATTTTTCCAAGGAGAAAGAGGATGCGACTCGCACTGTATCTCGGACTTGCTCTCGCCGCCGTCCCGCAGCTCATACCTGCAGTGGCATCAGCAGACGACGCCCAAGTCCTGCAAACGACCGAGAAAGCTGACAGCAACGACGACTCCGATCAACAGCCATGGGGCTTGAGCACCGGCGTCGGCTTCTACACCGACTACATGTTCCGCGGTAAGGCCGTTTATCCGGGCACTTCTATTCAACCATCGGTGACCGGGTTCTACGATCTGGGAGAGGCAGGAACGATCGTTGCCAACGTCTGGATGCATGTTGCGGGCGAAACGAACGAGCCACCAGAGAAGTTTACCGAGCTCGACAGCACGATCTCTTATGACAAGTCGTTCGACATGGTCACGTTGTCGCTCGGCCACATATTCTACACTTTCCCGGGCGGAGGGGGTCGTATCGCCGAGACGAATGAGTACTTTGTTGGACTCAGCCTCGATATGTTTTCGAATCCGACGTTCACTTTTTACAATGACTACGACATCGGACGGTATCAGTACTACACGCTGACCTTCCGTGAGCCACTCGATTGCAACTGTATTGGCGACGATGTCATGATCACGCCGTATGTAACGTTCGGCTTCGCGACCAACGCCGACGATCAGCCTCAGTTCTACGTCGATAACGGGCTCGAGCATATCGACATCGGTGTCAGCACAGATCTCGAGATGGGGCAGATCATCGTCACCCCAAATCTCAACTTCACAGTTGAGGTTGACGAGGGCGCGGAGAATCAGTTCTGGCTCGGCGTGGATTTTAGCTACGACATCTAACGTTCTCTCGTAACGTTCAATGCTCTCGAAAAGTTGTGTGGGCGCGCCCAACGGACGTCCCACGCGACTAGCAAAAAAGCCCGAAGCAGCTGCCTCGGGCTTTTTTTTGCCTCTGCTCGCCGCGAGGGACTATCGTCGTTTGCCTTGTCGTGGGAATGAGCGACGCTTTTCGCCAGGCTGTTCCTCATCCTCGACATCCGCCTCAAGCTTCTCATTTGCCGCTCGCTGACGGCTCAGCTCCGCCTCGTGCCGAGCACGCGCAGCTCGGGCTCGTTCAGCCTCGGCCTGCCGAGCGGCTTCGAGTGCTCGCTTACGTTGGAGCTCGGCCTCGCGCTGCGCCTCCATGACCTGACGACGCTTGAGAGCAAGTTCTTCTTCGGCTTTCTGCACCGCGATATCGGGCCGGACGGGAACTGGTGTCGCCGCTTGAACGGCTTGCTCCTGTAGGACGGCGCGCTTCGCCTCTTCAGCCTGCAGCAACTTCTCCGCCTCAACGCGTTCAGTGGACACGCGATCAACTTCAGATTGGAGCTCTTTCGCCCGCGCCTCCGCGGCTGCCGCATCGAGCTTCAATTGCTCGACTCGCTTCTCCTCTTCTTCGCGCGCAGCGCGGCGCGCCTCCGCTTCCGTTGTCGCAAGCGCGGCTTCACTTCTGTGCTGCTCAAGAAGCAACTTCGCCTCGTCCGCTAGGGCCCGCAGCTCGACGGCTCGCTTCTCTTCTTCCTCGCGCTGGAGCCGGAACTTGTCGGCGTCACTCGCGGCCTTCTCCATTGCCGAACGTTGCTCCGCGGCGAGTTGTGCGGCATGAAGCGCTTCGGCGTTCATCTCCTCGGCCTTTCGCTTTTCTATGTCACGCGTCGCGTTCAAGAGCTCTAGCTCCTTGAGCGCCTGCGTTGCTTGCTCTTTGGTCGCAGCCGCTTGGCGTTCCGCCTCTTCTGCTTCCAATCGCTTTTGTTCAGCCAATCGCGAAGCTTCGGCCGCTTGGCGTTCGTGCTGCGCTTTTAGTTCGTTCAGTTCTTCGAGCGCCGCGGGCGCGATGGACTCCCGTCCGTTTGAGGTCTCCCGATACACGAACACCGCCGCGAGAAGGACGAGTCCAGCGCTCAGACCGCCAATCATGTAACGCCCGGAGGGGCTCACCTGCACCACGGCGAGTTTGGGAGCGAACGCGGTGTGGAACGCCTCAAGAAACTCTGCGGCCGTCTGAAAGCGGTTCGCCGGATCCTTTTCGAGGAGGCGCATGACAACCGCGCTGACCTGATCTCCGACATCGAGATCCGGTTTCGACTCCTTGAGAGGGCGGGGAGGATTGTTGACGTGGTGCAGGATCGTTTCGATCGGAGTTGCCGCCTCAAATGGGACGCGTCCCGCGAGCATTTCGTAAAGGATGATCCCGAGCGAGTACAGGTCCGCTCTGGTATCGACTCCCTTGTCCATGCTTTGTTCCGGAGCCATGTATCGAGGCGAGCCGAAGATGCTGCCGACCCGAGTGAGTTGAGTCTCGTTGGGAGAATCCAGGTTCTGGATTTTTGCGATACCGAAGTCCAATACCTTGATCCACTCGGACCCGTCCTTGCGGCGGGTAACCATGATGTTTTCTGGCTTGAGATCGCGGTGGATAATTCCGGCGGCGTGCGCCTCAGCCAGTGCTCCGACAATCTGCGGGACCAGTCGAACGATTCGCTCCAGCGGTAGTGCGCCGTCATCTCGGAGAACCTCGCGAAGAGTCCGGCCCTCGACGAACTCCATGAGGAAAAATGGCGAGCCCTCTGAAATACCAAAGTCGTGAAGGGTAATCGCATTCGGGTGGGTGAGCTTTGACACCATTCGCGCTTCACGTTGGAATCGCCGAATGTATTCCTCATCGTTTGCGAGGTGTCCGCGCAAGATCTTGATCGCGACAAGGTGGTTGAGAATGGCGTGTTCCGCCTTGTAGACTAAACCCATTCCACCGCCGCCGAGCCGTTCGATGATTCGGTACTTACCGTCGATCACCTTTCCGATCAGCGGATCTTCGCGATCGGGCGCGGGTTGGAGAATCGTCCCATCGTTTGGACAAAACGAGAGGCTTTCGCCAGCCTCAAATCCACATTCGGGACATTTATTCATCGGCGCGCTAAATCCCGCGAGCACGGCGCAAAGCCGAGCTGCCGCAAACGTTTCCCAACCTTGCACCGATACGGTCGCGTTCCGCCGGCCCAACCGGCCCGCCGTCGACCGCTTCGAAATACGGTGACATCCTGTGTTCCGAATTGACCGAGCTTCACACTCGGGAATCGGGCGTGGCGATTGTATACCGAACGAAGCGCTGGGAGCCAGCCTGCGTATCGCGGCGGATGACACCCCGGCGGAAGTGTGGGAGTAATGACCGACTGAGAACACGGCATGGCTCTTTTGGTGCGGGATCTGAGGCCCATGGCCATCCAGCTCACCGACCGTTGAAGGGTCGGTCGTTCCGCGCCGTCACGCCGTACAGACGGCAAGTCGTATCGACGGCTGCATCAGAGAGTTCGGTTTCTCGTCGTTCTTGTTATCCGTGTCGTTTTGTCTCGTTGGCGATTGCTCGTTAAGCGACTGAATTTCACATCCCTCGGTTTTGCGCCGGGTGGGTTTCGTTGATTCCGGTCGAGGGCTGATCCGCCGAATATTGCG
>JADYYL010000189.1 GCA_020853655.1 Deltaproteobacteria bacterium | reverse complement strand
CACCGGTATCAGGGCGCGGTGGAGTTTCGCAATCCGCGTACGTTAAAAATCTTCGCTGCGAAGATTGCGTGAGCGCACGAGGCGTACGGCATTACGTGAGATTCAATATGCGCGCGGACGTACGTGAAATGGAAGCTTATGGCGGGCGAGGAAGCGTGGTGTGAGCTGCAATTGCGAATAAACGAGAGCTGATATCGTGGTAGCATTCAACATCCTCGGAGAGTCGAATGCTCTAACAAACGTCCAGATCGCGTCCGAACTTTTTATAACGGGTTTTGGAAGCATTCGTTGTAAACCGGGAATCTAGGATATTTAACAATCCGATACGATAGATTGTTGAGCCGATCGCCAACGAGAAGCTGGCCCGCGTTACCTAGACGCTTATCGAGTTTGGCAATCCGCAGGGATTTGACCCTTCGCCACATCGTCGATTGCTTAGCAGCAAAATGTTGAACTCGCGCTACGCAGAAACGTTCAATGCTCTAGAATCAATGTGTTGGAGAGGACCGCGATATTTCCTCCGCTCTAGGCGCGGCGGCGGAGAGGGGATTGGGTGATGGGGAACAGTTCGAGGTGGCGCTCGAGCATACGGTCAAGGGAGTACGCTGTTTCAACGTGCGTGCGTGCTCGATCACCGAACTGTTCGCGGAGCTGCTTTTGATGAAGGATCATCACGCAACCGCCAGTGAGTTGCTCCAGGAGTGCTGACGACTTCTTCGCGGAGCAGACAAATCCGCTCTCGCCATCGAGGATCACCTCAGAAACTGCGCCGACATCCGTCGCTACCGCGGGCGTGCCGAGCAACGACGATTCGAGCAGCACATTCGGTGTGCCTTCGACTTCAGATGTCAGCAACACGACGTCAGAGGCAGAGAGCACCACCGGCACATCCATGCGCCGACCGATGAGATGCACTCGATTCTCGAGCCCTCGTTTCGCGATGTCCGCTCTCACCCGCTCCTCGAGTCCGCCAACACCAGCGATGACGGCATGTGCCGTCGGTATCCACTCGATGACACGTTCAATCACCTCAACGAACATCTCCGGACGTTTCTCGGCCGAGAGGCGAAAGACTCCGCCGATGAGAGGCGCGTCGATTGGGACACCGACCTCCTTGCGGAACGCCTGCAGCACCGTGTCGTCCGGTCGATGAAACCGCCGCGAATCAACGCCGTTCGGCACAAGTCCGAATCGAGAAACGTCTACGCCCAACCACTCCGCGTAGCTTTCTGCACCCCGTCGAGAGTTCGCGACAAGCTGCACCCGCGGTGACTTCGCCATCGTGCGGTACACATCGCGATAGTAGTTCTTCCAGATGAACGGAAAGTGCGTCGGGTTGACGTTTCGTGTTGAAAGCAGAATGCGCGGCACGCCGGCGAGCCATCCCGCGAGCGCTCCAATCACGTTCGAATGATCGAGCGAGCAGTACAAGATCTGAGGCTGAAGCGACATGAGATGCGTGTAGACATTGAACACATCGTCGCGAAACTCTTCGGGTAGGCGCCGCAAGAGCCAGAGGTCTTCGATCCCACCCCGCGTGATCATCCGCTCCATCCGCCAACTTTTCTCAGGCTCAGAGATAAACCGGTGTGGGATCTGCTCACGGCGGAGCAATGGAGCGTAGTGCAGAGAGCTCGCCTCCTCTCGTCGATACGTCAGCACCTCGGGAGAAAAACCTCGCCGCTTCAGCATCTGCGCGAGAAGACAAATCTGATGCTCCGCTCCTCCGGATGAAAGGTCAGTCGTGAACAGCGCGATCTGCTCTGTCTCGCTGCCATCGCGCATAAACCCTCGGGCTTCATCCTTCGCCACGAACTGCTCAAGCGTTTCGACGAACGAGCTCCCTTGATCGACAATCAGTGGCGGCGCATCGCTGATGACTCGCGAAAGTGGCCGCTGTGCGAACGCTGCACGGAAGACACTTTTCAACGCCCGCTTTTTCGAGCCAAACAGAACGACGCGATATCGTCGGCCGTTGTGATTCGGGTCAGTATTGTCCGTCGTCGAGAGGAAGATCTGAGTTTCCCAGTGGGACATTCGTCCCCTGCCGTAACGTCGGATATCGTCGTGGGGGGCATGAAGCGTCAGCTGCGTAGTCTCCTCGAAGAACATCGAGTGCTCGCCATGGCGCCCAACGACATCGGCAAAACCATGAATCGCGGGAACGTCGGCAAGAAAGCAGCACTCCCGATCGTGACGAAAACCCGCGAGCGACACCGACCGCACATCGCGAGCAAAAAGCTTCAGCAGCGCCTTACGAAGCGGAAGCGCTATGGTTGTTTCCACGCTCTCGAGCCACGATCGCAACCCGCGCTTTGCTTCCGCGGAGAGCATCTTTCCTCCCAGCACCACGCTTCGCCAGTCGCCTCGATCGAAACAGATCACGCGCTCGATGCCGCGCGCTCTCAGAGCCTTGAACGCTTCGCTCGGAATTCCCGACTCCGCACAATCGAAGACAACCTCGACACGCCCTGTCGGCAGCGCAACGTTTCGCCAGAACTTTCCATCTCGCCAGTCTTCTCGAACGACTCGCTCCCCTTGCGCACTTCGCTCTTTCCCCCATAGCGAAAAGACCGTTCGCTCGTTCTCAAGCAGTTCGATGTGCGGTGGGCACTCGCGCTCAACGAACAAGGCGACGTGCGCGCTCGGGTTGCGGAGGAAATGGAGGAGGAGTGAGTAGGTGCGGAGCCGCATACTACTGCACCGCCGAGGCTAAGGTTTCGGGCCGGGTTCCGCGATGCACTCGAATCCCGTCTGCACTTCCGTGTTCGGCCCTTCGGACCGGATGATTGCGAAGCCAGATCTCAAGCAACACAAGACACCACGTTTGATAGAGCGCAAATGAGTCCGGATGCTCTTGGCGCTGGCGGAACCGATTGAGTCCCGCCATCGGCACCCAGTTCTTGAGCTTCGCGTCCTCTGAGAACACCAGCTCGCGAAGCGCGCCGAGCATCACCTCACGGCCCCAGATATTTGTCGGCAATCCGAATCCCATCTTTGGCCGCTCGATGATCCGCCGCGGAATGAACTTGCAGGCAATGTCCTTCAACACCAACTTCCCTTGCCAGTTCGAGTAACACGCGTCGGGATGGAGTCGTTCGGCAAACCTCGCCACTTCACGGCTGAGAAACGGCGTTCGAACTTCGAGTGCATGTTGCATGCTCATGCGGTCGACTTTCGGGAGCACCGCACCCGGCATGTAATTTTCTGTGTCGATCTCCCGCAACCGCGACAAAAGTGGCTTCACCGAGGAATCGACTCGTGCGCGCAGCGCCGCAAGGGTGGTATCCGCGCGTGCAGGAATTTGACCGAAGAGATCGCGCAGTTCACCGTCAGAGAAGATCAGCATCCGTGATGAGAAATAGGCGCGCCCCGCCATCCATCCTTGAAATGAATGGTCGCCACTCTCCTTTCGTTCAGACTCAGCGAGAGTCGAGAAGTAACGTCCGTATCCGCCAAACATCTCATCCCCACCGTCGCCCGAGATCGCCACGGTGACGTGTTCGCGCGTGAACTGCGAGAGGAGATATGTGGGGAGGCACGACGAGTCACCGTTGGGCTCATCGAGAACTCGCCCAATCTTTGTCGCGAGTTCGAGGACGTCGGCACTCAGCACCTTCTCGAAATGTTGGGATCCCGTAATGGCAGCCATCTCGCGCGCGAGAATGTGCTCCGACTCCTGCGTCCCCTCAAACCCAATCGAGAAGGTCTTCAACTCTCGGCCAAGCTTCTTTGTCACAAGAGCAACGACGGTCGAGGAATCCACGCCTCCGGAGAGAAACGCGCCAAGCGGCACATCCGCGATCAAGCGACGCCGGAGACTGGTCAGCAAAATGCTTTCCAATTCCTCTGCAAGTTCCCCCATCGGACGCTGCACCGGGCTCGAGTGCGGGGCGAAACGAAAGTGCCTGCCGATCCGCGGCGCGCCGTGGAGCCTCAAGCGCAAGAAATGACCGGGTCGCAACTTTGAAACAGCGCGATAGATCGTGTTCGGCGCCGGCACGTATTGGAAGGCCAAGTACTCGGCGATCGACTCTTCGCTGATAGTGGCATCAAAATTCGGAATGAGCGTCAGCGCATGCAACTCCGACGAGAATGCGAAGCATCCCCCTTGATCGGTATAGTAGAGCGGCTTCTCGCCGAAGGGGTCCCGCGCGAGGAGGAGCTCTCGCTCCTTTCGGTCATAGAGCGCAAACGCATACATCCCGTCGAGCCGACTGAATGCGGCGTCGCCGTAGAACTTCAGGGCTTCAATCAAAACTTCGGTGTCGGTCTTCGTGCGGAACTGCACGCCATGCGACTCAAGATCGGAGCGCACATCGAGGTAGTTGTAGATCTCGCCATTGAACGTGATCACATACCGGCCACACGAGCTCTCCATCGGTTGATGTCCCGCTGGCGAGAGGTCGATGATGCTCAGACGCCGTTGCGATAGGCAGCAGGCGTTCTCGGGATCGAGCCAGACCCCGCCGTCGTCGGGCCCTCGATGGTACATCGCGGTGGCCATGCTCACGGCAAGACGCTGCGCCTCATCCGGCGGAAGAGCCTGAGAGCGCTGAAGAAACCCCGCGATTCCGCACATATCGAGTTTTCCGGGAGAAAAGACCGCTCCCGCAGAGGAAGCGCCGAGTCAGTATGAGAGCTTCCCTAGCACAGAACACCCCCTGTCGGGAGGGCGGGAAGCCTGTACAGACGGCGGGACGGCTGACGTTCCGCGGAAGAGCCAGCGCTGCCAGCGCACCGTCCTGCCGGGCACTCCCGATCTTCTCCACCAATCGTGCGAGCCCTCGCGATCCTGCGCCGACCGACGATCTTGACGTGGGAGGGAGTCGCTACTGACCTGCCGCCCCGAGCGGAATCTCAGAACGCGCTGCCGGACCAGTCACGCCCCCGGCCCAGTCATTCTAACTAACTGATATTCCTCACAATCGAGCATTTTAGCCCAGCGACGAGAGCCGTTCCGTGAACCTATTCTTTTTACCGCGTCGAACATCACGCGACGCCCCTATCTCCTCACAACAGAAGAGAGTGATTCCGCAATAAAGTTTTCTCGGGTTTCTCTATGACCATGCAAGCTCACATCCGTCAGATGCAGTCAGCGACGCGCACCGGAGGTCCGGTTCGCTCGACAACGAATCATCCGAGCGTTGAGCGACACGATGATCGAGATGAGCGTCCATCGTATTCGAATCAGACTGACTACCGCGCCCTCTATCTCCAACAGCTTGAGCGCAACCGCGCTCTCACCGCGTCCTCGAGCACAGCGGCGACAGAAAATTTGCCGACGACGCAAGATGGTCTGAACACTGAGCGCACCAACGTCGTCAACCGACTCGATGCGAGCATTGAGAAAGTGCTTCGCGAAACACAGTACGGCGCCGGAGACTCGAACGGTCTCTCACGCGCACAGGTCATCACTGAGTTCCAAACACGGAACGGTCTTCCGCCGACAGGAACGCTCGATGCCACCGACGCGGCAACTCGCGAGGCCGTGCTCCGCGTTGGCGAAGCGGCACTCGCTGGGCGACGCGACGAGCTTCTCAACAAGCACCCAGACTCGCAGCGCATGACGTATCTCGACGAGCGCATTCGCACGGGGAACAGCGCGATGGACGAGCTCCGCAATAGCGCAAAACGTCTCGGCGCCATCGACGAACGCTTGAAAGAACCCTCCCTTTCGTCCGAACAACGCGAGCTGTATTCAAGCGCGATGAGCGTCATCGGAGGAACAGGGCAGTTCGAAACGTTGCGCGACGAGAAACTCACGGCGATCCGCAATCAAAATCTTGGTTCCTATACCGCCGAGAAGCGGAACGGCCTCGTCGATCAAGAGGTACTCACCGAGTTCGGTAATCGTCTCCTCAATGGACAAACAGTAAACGGCATTGCCGCAAATCAGATCACGGCGGGCCTCAACATGGACGGGCTTCGTTCCGCTGTTGAGAACAAGACGATGAACGAAGATCTCATGCATGCCGTTGAGAATTACTCGCTCGCGATGGCTTCGCGACGGGGCGAGACGCACTCTGCGCTGATGGGCCGCCTTTCGGCACAAGACCGGAAGCGAGGCCTCAACCCGGATCCAACCTTTGACAGCAACATCACGGTGCTGACGAACAATCGGGAAGCATTCCTCAACGCTGCCTACAAGGCGATGGGCAAGGAGCGTCCAGTGCCGACCGCTGTCACATATGATGCTTCAGTCGAGAACAACAACTACATGCCGTAGTTCGGAATTTCGTTCAGTTTTCCATTCCGAGAGAAGCCGCTCCGAGGGTCCTTACGCCCCGAGCGGCTTTTTCTTTTCCCCAATCGCGTCTGCTTCCACCGCTCAGACCTTGCTCTTCCCCGCACCACGCGCGAATCTGTCAGCCGAGACGCAGGGCGCACTTCAGCGCTCACGACAGGAGGAGACATATGAAAGTGAAGATGCAGGATCTCTCGTGGCTGTTTTTTCCCGAGCTTCAGGCGCGGAAGGGATTCTTTGGTGAGATGATCGGATGGTTCATCCGCGTCGTCATATACGATATCTGTGTGACCACGATTCAAGAGGTGTTTGGGGTATCGCGCTTCGTCGCTATCTTCATCTTCCTCGGGATCCTGCTCGTCATCGGATTTGGCAGCTACGTGATCAAGCAGAAGTCGAGCAAGGCCGTCGACGCAGAGACCTAAGATCCCAGACCACGGCACGCCGATCCCCGGCGTGCCCAATCACAGCCCCTCGCGCCGGAGAGAAGATGGAGTTTCAGATCACCGATTCCCCAGGGTTCTCAAAGCTCGATGCCACGTTTGCCGAGGGTGAGAAGCTCTTTGCCCAGCCCCGCAGCATGATCTACATGTCGACAGGCTTTACGATCAGTGCGCACGTCGGAGGTGCCTCAGGGAACGCGAGCATCGTCGGCGGCGTGAAGAGCATGCTCTCCGGCGAGAGTTTTGCGACGGCGATCTACACGGCGAAGCGCTCCGGAGAAACGGTCAGCCTCGCGCCAAGCGCTATTGGCGAGATCTCGATGCTCGAGCTGAATGGAAGCGCGGGCTACTACCTCACGAAAGGCGCGTATCTTGCCCACGAAGACGGCGTCATCCTCACGCCGAAATTCGGCGGGATGAAAGGTTGGCTCACGAAGAAAGGGATCTACCTCCTCCACGTCTCCGGCGCGGGGCGTTGTTTCGTCTCGAGCTATGGGGCGATCATCAAGCGCACGCTTGCCGAGGGAGAGCGACTCATCGTCGACAACGAATACGTTCTCGTTTTTGCCGACACCATTCGCTACGAACTCGTGACCGCATCCGCTGGAATCAAAGACTCGCTGATGTCGGGAGAGGGACTCGTCAACCGCTACACGGGCCCGGGGGAACTCTATATCCAGACCCGCTCGCGGCAGCGGGGAAGTGTCATGGGTTCCATTCTCAACATGGCGACATGAGATGAGCGGTATCTCTGTTCCGACCCGCGACTCGCTGATCGACAGCCTCCGCCGCGCCAATCGCGCGACCCTCCTTTCTCTCCCCCTCCAAGCGATCCTTGTCCTGCTCCTTGCGGGCTACGCGATCGACTGGTCGCTCGTGAAGAGCGAACCGTTCATGTCGGTCGTGGTTGCGTTCATCATGATCGGCCCCACACTTTTCGGTCTCGCGCGCCTTGCCGCGCAGAACAAGAAGGAGATCACAAAGCTCCGCGACGGCGCAAAAATCGGCAATTTCACGAAGCCCGAACTCATCGCCCTTGCCCGGGACGTCGAGCGGACCCTCGGAATCGGCAAGAGTCGCGTGTTCATTACCGGCGAGAAAGATCTGAATGCCGCAGCGATTCAGGTCGGACTCGGCTCAATCTTCCCTTCCCTCAACGCGATCTACCTCAACCGCGCGGCGTTGCACTGCTTGAACCGCGACGAGATGGCGACCGTGATCGGACACGAGCTGGCCCACGTCGCGCGCCACTACCTGCTGTGGGACAAACTCCTTTTCCTTCGAATGGTCGGATTCATTTTGATTGGATTGTATGCGCGGCAGTATTTCCACGGGAATGACACATTCGAAGTGATGGGGCCGGTCTTCATTGGTGGAGCGCTGCAGTTTCTCTCCGGAATGTATCGAGGCCGCTTCGCGCACACGCTGGAGTATCTCTGTGATGATGCTGGAGCTGTCGTCGCAGGTATTGTTCCCGCGATCAGAGCCGAGCTGAAGATTGCTGCGCGCAGCGAGGCGTATCAATCGCTCTTCCGCAGGGCATTGCGACAAAAGCTTGATTCCGGGAGCTTCTCGCTCAAGGAACTTCAGAAAACGCTCGAGGAAGCGCTTCCTTACGGAGGGATCGACGAAGCGCAACTTCAGAAGGAGCTCGATCGTCGATTTGCGGAGAACAAGCGAGCGAAGGAAACGTTCTCACTCAAGGGATTTCTCCAGTTCCTCGACATCTACGAAAGTATTGAGACCCGCGAGAAGCTGAGGCAGCAGCTTGACGGCCTAGAGGCGCTGGTGACCCTTCCGCGGCTCGACATACCGCCGACGCTTCCGAACGACGGAACGCTCGCTGATTTTGACCACCTCGTGAAGCAGATCGAGGCGGAGCCCAACAAAGTATTGTTTCATCTCGAAGGTGAGATTGAGGACATGTCCTCGTCGCACCCAGGGGCGCGCAAGCGGATCGTTTACCTCTATCGCAATCGCGAAGCGATCGAGCGAGAACGCGGAAAGCAGCTCGCGATGCGCGGCGCTCGTTCGAACCCGTGAGTGCACCGCTGATCGCCTGACGAATGGCGGCACAGAGAAATAGTGAGCGAAACTCCCCTCTCTCAGCGCGCCGCGAACACCGCGCGGAGCGGATTGGCGTATTGATCAAACCCCATTTTCCGACCATAAAAGGGGTGTTCCTGCGTCCATCTGAAGTCGCTTTTCCCTAACTCCCTGGATTATTTCGTGATCGATACCAACGCGCACCGTCGAGCCTCGGCCCTGCGCCCCATCCTCGGGGTGTTTCTCTCGCTTTTCACGGTTGGGGGGTTGTTGTTCGCGCCGTATAGCGGCGAGATCACAAACGCGGTCTCTTCGCGCCTCACGCCGATGTTGCGACTCGAGTCCGCTCCGCTGGGTGCTGCGGAAGCACCGGTCCTTCCCGCCGACGGAGGCCTTCTCCGAATCCCGCTGACCGCCCCTGGATTGCAGCCACTTTCGCTCGACGACCCGAATGCACAAAGCCGCGCAGTGGTGTTTGAGAACGGGGTCGCCCTTCGCGAGGTCATCGATCCTTCGCAGCTCAACGCAGCGGGAACGTTCTTTCAAAACGGTCCGGAACTGCTTGTCGCGCCGACGGCGCCGAACGCGCAGTACTCTCTCGTCGTCCCAGGACTCGATCCCCGATTCACCACTGAAGTTCTCCGCGCCGAGTATCGGCTGTGGCTCGCCATCGTGGTCGTGTGCTTCCTCACGGCATTGTTCGCAGGGCGCGCGGAATCTGTGCGCGGCTACCGACTCGTCTTCTTCGTCCCGCTCGCGCTGTTCGTTGTTTATCTCGTCACGTCTGGCGCCTACGGCACGAACGACGGCCCATCAAAGTGGGACACCTTCAGCTACACGCCAGATTCCGACAGTTACGTAGAGGAGTGGGGTCGCTTTTCCGTCCGGCCACCTGCCTATCCGCTCCTGATCGGCGCCGTGCGAAGTTTCGATCCTGAGGCGATCAAGGCTCCGACTGTTCCGCCGAGCCAGATGCCGATCACAAACATGCCGGGTCACTATCTCCTGCGCGTGGTGCAGCTCCAGAAACTGCTCCTCGCGGGATCGATGCTCCTCTCGGCGTGGCTTTTCATGTCGCTCGTCCCTCCGCCACTCGTCGCATCGGCGTTCTTCCTCATCGTCTATTTTGGTTTTGTCACGCACCAGATCGACTTCATCATGAGCGAGACGCTCGCTCAGGCGATGACGTTTGTGGTGTGCGGATTCTTTGCGCACTTTCTTGCGCTGGGGCGCATACGCTCATTGCTGGCGCTCGCGTTGTTCGCCGGCATTTTCTACCAAACGCGCAGCGCGGGGATTTTTGCGGCGCTCTTCCTTGGCGTTGCTGCCCTTGCGGTCATCGTGCGCGACCGAAAGCTCCTCTCGAAGAAGAACATCGCCGCAGCGATCGTTTACGGGCTCGTCTTCTTCTCTCCGTCGATCTACCGCTACTTCGAGTCAGGCTTCTACTTCTCCGCGCCGATGTATGCCGATGCGCGCATTCCCTTCGCGCTCCAGTTCGCAGAGGCGACGGATGTCGACATCATGCCGACGGAGCAGTCGAAGACGTTCCTCACCAAGGCCGTCGCACTTCGAGGCGACATTCACGACCTCGTGAAGCGCGTCGATAATCCGCCGATCTCCTCGTATTACCTCGGCGCGAATCTGTACAAGGTTGCCCATCCTGTCGCGGATGAGATGCAGCTCAACACATTGCAGCGCCGCGAACTCTTCGTTGAGGTCAGCGGTCCGCTGCTCAAGCGTCACTGGAGAAAGTACAAGGCGCTCGCGATCGAGTCGTTCAAGTTCGGCATCAATAATCTCTCTCGGCTGAAGTACACGCCGTACCTCACGCCATGGCAGCTCATGGGTCTGATCGCCATCGGCGCTGTCGTTGTCCGTGGGCGCGAAGGGGTTGCCGCGCTCGCCCTCCTTGCGGGGCATCTTGCCCACCTCGCGGTCGTCTGCACCTTCGACATCCCGATCCAGCGCTACACCTTCGCAACAGAGTTCCTCGCCGTATTGAGCGCTGCCTGCGTCGCCGGCGGACTCGTCCGAATGGCTCGGGCGACTGCCGCGTGGAGCATGGGTCGATTGCGGCGTCGAAAGGTGCCCGCCTATCTCCTGACAGACATCCTTGCAGGAACGCCGACGGAGGCAGCTCGATGAAGGTCCAACTCGTGCCACTTCCCCGTCGCAATCCTGAGTCTGTTGTCTCGCGCTCGTTGATTCCACAGATGGCCGTGGCGGTAGGCGCCCTGTTCTGCGCGCTTCCGCTCCTTTTTGCCGTCCTTCTCGCCGAGCTCTCCCCGGGGCCTCTCTCCTCCGCGGTCAAAGTCACCGATGTTGCCGTCGGAACTCCGGAGCATCCGATGGCACCGGAACTCGGGAACGCAAAGATCATCTCGTTGACTGGCCTCGGACTCGAGGCAATGGCCGATGACTCTCAGAATTTTCGAAATAACTCTCCGATCGTGTTGCTCGAAAACGGCGTTCCTCTCCGTTCCCACGAAGTGCACGACTCCATTCGCAAGAAGCTCAGCGGGGTGTTTAGTCACTGGGCGAGCAGTATCTACTTTGCGCCGGGAACGAGCGCTGAGAATGCGAGCTACCGCGTGGTCTACCCACAGCTCGCACCGGACACCAAGGCGCTGGCCATTTCCCCGATGACGCTGTGGGGCACGGTGTTCGCGCTTTCGATTCTCGCATCCTTGCTGATCGGCAATCCACGCGCCAGTTCCGCTCGGTGGGTTTATCGCGGTGCCTTCGCGCTCGCTCTTGTTGGCTACCTCACCTACGACATCACTCAGGTGCAACACGACACCGTCGATGGAACGTCGGAGTGGGCGGCCTTCTACTACGGGCCAGACTCGGACTCTTACGCGCTCGGCATTAATCCGGGCACGGTTCGCCCACCGGTGTTTCCGATCTTTGCAAAGCTCGTCCAGGCGCTGAAGGGCGATCTGGGTAAGGTCACGCGTCAGACGACACTCGAGCTTCCGCGAAACGTCCCCATTACAAACCTACCGGAGCATCCCCTCCTGCGAGTCGTGAAAGCGCAAAAATTGCTACTGATTGTCACGGCGGGAATCGCTGCCCTTGCGTTGATGTTCATCGCGCCTCCACCGATCGTCGCCACGTTCTTCGCCTGGATGTATGCGGTCGGGTTTTTCACGCCTCAAATTAACTTTGTCTTGAGCGAGTGCGTTGCCCAGAGCTGCACGTTCCTGCTCGTGGCTGCCTTCATCTGGTATGTCCTTCGCCGATCGGAGCTCGCGCTCACCGCGCTCGTTTTCGCAACCGCAGCGCTGTATCAGACCCGAAGCGCCGGTATTTTTGGCGTCGTGTTTCTCGGCGTTGGGCTGCTCGTCGGGCTCGCGACCTACCGAAAGCGCTTCTTCCGACAGGGCGCGCTCGCCGTCGTGCTCTTTGGAGTGCTCTTCTGGGCACCGACGTTCATTCAGTCGGTGTTCTCCGGGCACCTCGCACCCGCTCCGATGTATGCGGACTCGCGCATCGCCTACGCCGTCCAGTTCGCGAAGCCTGAGGATGTCGCCTTGATGCCGGACGAGGAGTCGAAGGAGTTCCTCCGCCGAGTGTTACAGAAGAAGGTGGAGACAGATGCGTTGGTCGATGCAACCGGTAAGCCGGTCATTGAGGCGCTCTATCTCGGTGCCAATCTGTATCGGGCGGCAATGCCTGTCTCGGCGGAACTCGGGAGGTTCGGCCCGGACATGCGCAGTCTCTTCCTCAAGGTCAGTGGGCCGATCATCCGAGAGCATTGGGACCATCAGCTCAGATTGCTCTGGGAATCGCTCAGTCATACCCTCTCGAGGGAGACGCGAGTGCGGTGGCTGCCGGATTATTCATTCTGGCACATCGCTGCCGGGATACTCTTTGTCGCGCTCCTTCTCCGTGGAGCGGAGGGCCTCATCGCCTTCACACTGCTGGTCGCACACATCGCGCACCTGGCGGTTGTCTGCGCCTTTGATATCCCGATCAGCCGCTACGTCTACGCGACGGAGTTCCTCTCGCTCCTCGCGGTGATGGTTCTTGCCTCTGGGGTCTTGCGAAGGATCGCGCTTTTGGGTTCTAAATTGGTAACCCGTCCTCGTGGAGATACGCAGTCGGATGAGTCCGACCGCCCCGCAGTCACAACTCTTCCGGCCGATGAACGGGCCCTTCAAAGCGCGAACATGTAACTGACCGCATGTGCGGTCCTTCCTCAGGTGCACCAACCGTGTGCGGAATCGTTGGGATCTTTCGATTTGATGGCCGGGCGGTTGATCGCAGCGAGATAGAACGGCTCAACGGCTCCATCGTCTATCGCGGCCCCGACGAAGAGGGATACTTCCTCGAGAACGAAGTCGCGCTCTCGATGCGCCGCCTTTCGATCATCGACCTCTCAAGCGGCTCGCAGCCGATGTTCAGCCCCGATGGTCGCTACGTCATCGTCTTCAACGGCGAGATCTACAACTACCAAGAGCTCCGCGCAGAACTCGAGAAGACGGGCTACCAGTTCAAAACTACGTCCGACACTGAGGTGATCATTGCGGGCTATGCTACCTGGGGGAAAAAGATCGTCGCCCGGATGAACGGCATGTGGGGATTTGCGATCTTCGACCGCAAGGAGCGCAAACTCTTTATCTCGCGCGATCGACTCGGGAAGAAGCAGCTCTACTACGCAATCACGCCGCAGTACTTCGTCGTCGGTTCAGAGATGAAGATTCCGATGCAATATGCGCCGGAGAATCGAAAGATCCGGCTCGAGAGTCTCCCTGAGTTTTTGACCTACAGTTACGTCGGTGGCCCGAACACGGCGCTGTCGAATGTGAAGCTCCTTCCCGACGCCCACTCGGCAGAGATCGATTCAAAGGGCACCATTACCGTCGAACCGTATTGGCGGATTGGAGATGCGAAGCTCCCAACTCCGAAGAATGAAAAGGACGCCGCCGAAGAGCTCTATTCCATCCTCGTCGACGCAGTCCGCCTTCGGTTGATCGCCGATGTTCCGATCGCCGTTATGCTCTCCTCCGGCCTCGACTCGAGTTCGCTCGCCTACATCATCGCGCGAGAGCTCGGTCACAAACTCGGCACATTCTCACTGGGCTACTCGGACGAGGCGTTCGACGAGTCGAATGATGCGGGCGATCTCGCCCGTCGGCTCGATCTGCCGTGGCATCGCGAGGTCATCACCGGCGCCGAAGTTCGCGATTGTTTTCCGCGATTCATCGGGCACATCGACTCACTGCAGGGGAATACCGCCCAGCTCGTGTATTACTTCGTCTCCGAGATGATCCGGAAAGCGGGCTTCAAGGTGGCGCTGAATGGATCCGGCGGCGACGAACTGTTTGCCGGGTAT
>JADYYL010000188.1 GCA_020853655.1 Deltaproteobacteria bacterium | reverse complement strand
CATCCGCACCCCACCGCCCAGATCCAGCCATCGGCGCGCGCCACCAGCCGCGATCCCAACGGTATCAATAATGGCAAGCAGCATGCATCCGAAGCCAAATAAGATGAACGCCCAGCGCTTCCAAAAATTGACGCTGAGGAACCCGATGGCGAGAAACGCCGCCCAACCGACACCCATAGCAGCAGCTTGCCGTTTCATCGGCACGCTCATCTGCGTCTCCGGATCGAACCCGGCACTGTAAAGGATGACGAGACCCATGCCACACAAAGCGAGCACCGCGGCTGCCAGGGGCCATTCGAAATTAAGCGCGCTTCGTTTGTCGAGGAGCATACTAGTCTGCCTCCTCTTCAACGACGCCATCTGCCTCTTGGGTGCCCTCTGAAGTGTCCGCTTCGGTCGGCCCCGCCGGGCCTGTCCCGCCCTCTCCGACAACTTCCGGTGGGAGCATCCCCTTCTTCCGGAAGAACGCTTCGTACACCTTCTTCGCAATGGGGGCGGCAAACTGGCCGCCGTGGCCTGAATTCTCAACGATGACACTCACGGCGAGCATCGGCTTCTCGACAGGCGCGAAAGACACAAACCACGCGTGATCTCGGAAGCGCTCACCGAGCGACTCTTTACCGAGTCGACCGACCTGCGCTGTTCCTGTCTTCCCTCCAACACTAATCCCGGGAAGCTTCGAAGCTTTCCCGGTTCCGTGCGGGTCACTCACCACCCCCGCGGCGATCGATCTGACGAGTGCAAATACTTCAGGTTTAATGTCGAGCTTGCGAACGACTGTTGGTGGAATCTCTTGCTGCTCCCCCGTCAGTCGATCGACAACGCGTTGAACAAGCCTCGGTTTGTACACGATTCCATCGTTGGCGAGTGTCGCGGCGAGGACCGCCATCTGTATCGGAGTGACAACGACATACCCCTGGCCAATCGAGACCGGTAACGTATCGCCTGGGTACCAACGCTCCTTGTACTGCTTTTTCTTCCAGTCCTCGGAGGGCATAATGCCGGGAACTTCGCCGGGCAATTCAATCCCGCTCTGCGCTCCAAGGCCAAGCATCTTGCCGTAGCGCTCCATCACCTGAATGCCCAACTGCTGCCCGAGCTGGAAGTAAAACGCATTGCACGAAACAAGAAGTGCACGGCGGAGCGAGACCCCACCGTGCCCGGAACGTTTATGGCAATGGTAACGACGGTTCCCGAACTTGTAGTAGCCGGGGCAGTTCAACTCCGTATGTTCTGTCGCCTTCCCCTCTGCCAGCGCTGCCAACGACGTCACAAGCTTGAACGTCGACCCCGGTGGATACACCATGGAAAGCGCTCGATTTTGGAGCGGATCGTTCGCATCATCTATCAATCCCCGCCACGCTTCAGAGGAGACCTGTCCGGAGAAAACATTCGCGTCATACGTCGGAGTCGAGACCAGTGCGAGAACGTCGCCATTGTTCGGATCGAGAGCGACGACCGCGCCACGGAACGCACCGAGTCCCTCTTCGGCAGCTCGCTGCAAATCGAGATCGAGCGTGAGATGAAGGTCTTTACCAGGAAGTCCGGGCAACTCGCCTCCCGCGGTTCGATCCCCGATGCGATGGCCCATCGCGTCGACCTCGACCTGGCGGAATCCACTCTTCCCTCGAAGCTGTGGTTCCCACGTTCCCTCGAGCCCGGTTTGGCCAAGCATGTCTCCGCGCTTGTACCCATCCTTGCCAAGCTTATCGAGCTGGGACTTTGAGATTTCACGGGAATAGCCGACGAGCTGCGACGCGGCATTTCGAAACGGGTAGTCCCGCGTCGGCACAACTTCGACGATCACTCCCGGGAGGCGAAACGAATTGACCTTCACCTTTGCGAGCTCTTCGCGACTCGCATCCGAGATGATCACCTTCGGCTCGAAGTGGTAGCGACTTCTTTGGGTCTCGAAGTTTTTGGTGAGTTCCTCGACGGAACGGCCCGTCACTTGCGCAATCAGTGCGATGGCGTCCTTCACACTCGGCGTATCTTCAGGGACGATCGCCACCTGAAACGCTGGGCGATTGCCGACAAGCACCCGCCCCTCGCGATCGTACACTGAGCCGCGGGCGGCGACCGTTCGGATAGAGCGAATTCGATTGTTCTCAGAAAGATCGCGAAAGTGCGTCCCCTGTACGGCCTGCAAGTACCACAGGCGTAAGACGAGAAGAGAGAGCATGACGAGTGAAAAGAACGCCGCGCCGGTGAGGCGGCGTCCAAAAAACGGGTGCTCGAGCCTGCCGACGATCATCGATGCCCCTCATTTTCGAGGCGCCGCATGAACGAAGAGCTCCGAGTTGGTTGAAGAAGACCAAGCGCAATCGGTGTCAGGATACCGGTAAAGAGAGCCTCGAGTAGAACGGTTGTCGTTTCCTCTATCGGAAACGAGATGCCAGCGTAGAATCGCATCATCACCAGAAACACAATCGACTTCACGATGGAGGCAAAGAACGCCAGGATCCCGGAAATCACGCCGCGCTCCGCGAACATGTGGCCGGAAGAGGTCGCCACAAATGCGAATGCGATGACCGCGCCGGCAGCATTCGGTCCGATGAATCTTGCGGAGGCAAAATCGGCGGTCACACCCAAAAGAAAAGCTCCGAACGCTCCCATGGGACTCTTGTGGTGGATGCCAAGGAAGAACACGAGCATGAGGAGGAAGTCGGGCGCAACGGCACTTGGGAACAGCGAATGCACGAGCGTTGCTTGAACGAGAAGTCCAAGGAGGAGAAGAGCGCTAAAAGTGAGGACCGATCGCATCATAGAAAAACTAACAGAGGTCTCTGGGCAAATCTGACGTCACTTTGCTTTGGCGCTCTCGTCCGGCACAACGCGGATGGGAAGCGCCGCCTTCCCAGGTTCTTCCGAGCCGATCAGAACCAACACGCTCTCGAGGCGAACGAGATCCGTGCTCGGCTCTAGTTCGACGTTCTGAAACACTCCATTTGGAGCCGGATCGACGCGGGTCACCACACCGATCAGCGTCCCCTTCGGGAACACTCCGTCGAGTCCTGAGGCGATCACACGATCTCCAGGCAAAACCTCTTGCTCTCGGAGAACGTTCCGCAGGTAGAGCTTCTTCCCCAACGCACCTTCGACGGTGCCTTGCGCGCGACTCTTCTGGACGATTGCATCGATCGCGCTGGAATTATCCGAGAGCAAGAGCACTTGCGAACTCGATCGACTGACGGCGACAATCTGACCAACCACCGCGTTCCCGTCGACGACCGGAAGTCCGATCCGTAAGCCATCGTGGGAACCACGATCGATGGTGACCGTGTGCGCCCAGTTGGAGGGATCCCGTCCAATGACCCGCGCGGCGACTCCCGTCAGCTTCCAGCGCTCT
>JADYYL010000187.1 GCA_020853655.1 Deltaproteobacteria bacterium | reverse complement strand
ATTCCGATGAACGGAACTATCAATCCGCCAAGCCCAAACACGAGAAGATTCCGCCGAAGGAGCCGAGCCGCGGGCATTGGCGTGTGATTGACACCGCGAAGCGCAAGCGGAACAAGGAACACAATGATAAGCGCGTTGAAGATCACCGCAGAAAGGATAGCGCTCTGCGGCGAGGCGAGTCGCATGACATTCACAGAATTGAGCACAGGGTAAGTCGACGCAAACGCCGCGGGGACGATCGCGAAGTATTTGGCGACGTCGTTCGAGATGCTGAACGTCGTCAATGCACCGCGAGTCATCAATAGATGCTTCCCGGTCATGACGATCTCGAGGAGCTTCGTTGGGTTGGAGTCGAGATCGACCATGTTTCCGGCTTCCTTCGCTGCCTGCGTACCGGTATTCATCGCTACCGCGACATCCGCCTGAGCGAGCGCGGGCGCGTCGTTTGTTCCATCTCCCGTCATGGCGACAAGTCGGCCACCGGCTTGATACTCGCGAATGAGCTTCAGCTTCGCTTCAGGTGTCGCTTCGGCAAGGAAGTCATCGACCCCAGCTTCTGCGGCGATGGCGGCGGCGGTGAACGGGTTATCGCCGGTGATCATGACCGTCTTGATTCCGATCCGACGGAGTTCGGCGAAGCGCTCCTTGATGCCGCCTTTAATGATGTCCTTCAGCTCCACCACTCCAAGAACGGTTGAGTTTTCGATCACCGCGAGGGGCGTGCTCCCAGCTTTGGCAACGCGATCGATGAGGGACTGAACGGTGACCGACCATTCGCCACCCAGTTCAAGTATATGCCGACGAATACTATCGCCTGCTCCCTTCCGGATTGACCTGCCCGGAAGGTCCACACCGCTCATCCGCGTCTGGGCGGTGAATGGCACATACGTCGCGTTCAAGCCTGCGAGCTCATGCTCGCGAATGCCGTAGCGCTTCGCAAAGACAACGATGCTCCGCCCTTCGGGGGTTTCGTCGGCGAGCGAAGCGAGCTGTGCCGCCTCCGCGAGACGCTCGGGGGCTATGCCTGGGAGCGGGTAGAATTCGGACGCTTGGCGATCCCCGAGCGTGATCGTTCCGGTCTTATCAAGGAGCAGCACATCCACATCGCCTGCGGCCTCGACCGCCCGACCGGACGTTGCCATCACGTTCTTCTGAAAGAGCCGATCCATGCCCGCGATGCCGATCGCGGAGAGGAGTCCACCGATCGTTGTCGGCGCCAGGCAGACGAGAAGGGCCGTGATTACCGTAATGCTAATCGGGACGCCCTGACCCGCGGCTCGAACGCTGTAGAGAGAGAACGGCAGCAGGGTGGCGCAAACGACGAGGAAAATAAGTGTTAGCACGGCGAGGAGAATGCCGAGCGCAATCTCATTTGGGGTCTTTTGACGTTTAGCGCCTTCGACCATGCCAATCATCCGCTCGAGGAACGACTCTCCGGGCTGCGCGGTGATTCGAATGAGCAAACGGTCGCTGAGGACTCGCGTCCCTCCCGTGACGGCGCTCCGATCTCCCCCACTCTCGCGTATGACCGGGGCGCTCTCGCCGGTGATCGCGCTCTCGTCAACGGATGCCGCTCCCTCGACCACCTCTCCATCGCCGGGGATAGTTTCTCCGGCGAGCACCTCGACCAGATCGTCCCGCCGAAGCGCGTCGGAGTCGATCATCGTCGGCGGCAGCACGCGCTCTATCGTGCCGAGCTTCCGGGCGAGCATCGCTTTTCGTGCGCCTCGAAGCGCCGCGGCCTGCGCCTTCCCGCGACCCTCCGCCATCGCCTCCGCAAGGTTCGCGAAGAGCACCGTGAACCAGAGCCAGATAGAGATCAACAGAATGAATTGAGGTTCCGCGTCCGCGCTTCCCGTCAATGAGAGGATGAACAATGCCGTCGTGAAGATGCTTCCGACGAACACGACGAACATCACGGGATTGCGAATCTGGTGACTCGGCGAGAGTTTTCGAAAGGACTGGACGAGCGCGGCTCCGAAAAGTGCGCGATTGAAGAGGTTCGAGGCTTGCGAAGCGGGCATGGACTATCCTCGTGAAACGGAATGCATCTGCAACTGCTCGACAATCGGGCCGAGTGCCAATGCGGGGATAAAGTTGAGCGCGCCGACGAGCAGCACGGTTCCGACGAGCAGTCCGACGAAGAGCGGAGTATGCGTCGGGAGTGTCCCTGTCGTGCTCGGCGTCATCTTCTTCCGAGCGAGGGAACCAGCAAGGGCAAGAACCGGGAGCGCAAGCCAGTAGCGAGATATCGCCATGACGAAGGCACCGAGGATGTTGTGCAGCGGAACGTTTGCCGACAACCCACCAAAGGCGCTCCCGTTGTTGTTTCCGAGAGAGCTGTAGGCGTAGAGCATCTCAGAGAATCCGTGTGCGCCGGGATTGTAGATCGACGCTCGACCGGCTTCGACGCTGACCCCGATCGCGGTGCCAATGAGCACGAGAATCGGCGGAACGAGGATGACGAGACTCGCCATCTTCATTTCGTAGGCGCCGATCTTCTTCCCGAGGTATTCGGGAGTGCGGCCGACGAGAAGTCCGGAGATGAACACCGCGACGATCGCGAACACGAGCATTCCGTAGAGCCCGCTCCCCACACCACCGTAAACCACCTCACCGAGCTGCATCAGAAACATAGGCATCATTCCGCCGATGGGCGTGTATGAGTCGTGCATCGAGTTCACCGAACCGTTCGATGCGGCCGTTGTCGCGGTCGCCCAGAGCGCTGATGCTCCAATTCCGAATCGAGCCTCTTTTCCTTCCATATTTCCGCCGGCCTGGAGAGCTCCTCTCTCCGTCTCGATATCAGGAACGTTGAGCAAGGGAGTCCCTTCTTGTTCGGCGATCACACACGGAATCAGACACGCCAAGAAGAGAACACTCATGGCGGCATAGATCGCGATTCCTTGGCGTCGGTCGCGAACGAGATCGCCGAACGCGAAACAGAGTGCTGCTGCGATGAGGAGGATGGCGAGCGTCTGGACGAAATTTGAAGCGGTCGTTGGGTTTTCAAGCGGATGCGCCGAGTTCGTATTGAAAAAGCCGCCTCCATTGGTGCCGAGCTGCTT
>JADYYL010000186.1 GCA_020853655.1 Deltaproteobacteria bacterium | reverse complement strand
GCTGTGTGAACATGAGGGGGCTTTTCTTGCACAAAATTAGCGGGGCTTTCTTGCGTTCCGCCTGAAGCAGTGTCAATACCAAATGGGTCTCCAACCGCCTGACTTCATCCGAAGGGGCAATCTACGGGGCCCCGTCGTTCCCTTTGCCGCTCTCTCACTCCGCGCTCGCTCGCGGGTAGCGCTTCAGTAGAACCGAACTGCTTCCGTGTGGACCTTCTGCGTCCCCTCGGGAGCGGTGGAAAGTTTCCCGAAGGTTACAGTTCAGTCATTTCAATCACTTTTCGAGGCTCTATCACCGGCTCTTTCGGAGAAAGCGAGAGAGGACATGTCACACGAACATGGGCATCGGTTGGAATACACGCCCGAGCAGATCGACCGAGGACTTCGCACGCTCGCCCAGCGCACCGGGTACTGGTGGCCCGACGACAAGACCATCGCTGCCAACGCCTTCGCCTGGCTCGCAGAGGTCATCCTGCGCGAGCGGCAGTACTTCGATCGGATGTTCGGCCAGCGCGGCGGCATTACCCCCTGCGAGTCGTTCGCGCGCGTGCAGTTCTACGAACCGGCGATTCGGGAGGCGACTCCGGAACAGCTCGCCGCACTTCTGCGCGCGATCGCGCGCGAGGAGGCGCGCACCATCGACTTCCACGCACTTGTCGAGCGTCAGCTCGACGCCCGGCGGGGCACCGCATCCCGCGCCGAGCGCTCCCGGCAGAAGCACAAGAACGCGATTCGTCGGCTCCGCATGTCCAAGCAGCGCCACGAGTTCTGCGCGGCACTGCTCACGACGTTCCGAACTCTGGCGGATCAGCACATCGCCAGCTCCGTTACCGAAGCGACGGCTTCAGTCGATGCGGCGGCTCTTCCGACACCACGCGACCACAACTCGCAAGTTTCGGCGGTGTCGATCAGACCCGCGCCGGAGGCAACCGATGGCAGACAGTCGCGAAAGCAAGCCTGACGCACCGACCAAGCCGCGTTCACGCTGGGCTCGACTCCGGGCGGCCCCGGCCGATGGAGTCGAGCAGTTGCGCGAGATGGGTGACTTCCTCAGCGCTGTCGCGTATGCGGCGCGGAAAGTTCTCCCTATCGTCCACGAGCAGAATCCGAAGGCGCTCTGGGCGCTCATCGTTTTCTCGTTGATCCACACGACCCTTTCCGCAATCCAGTACCGCACGCTGCCGTTCATCGGCGACGCGCTACAGCCGGGTGCGGATGGGACGATGACCGATGCCGAGTACTGGCACTTGGCGACTGTGGGCGGGATGTTCTGCACGATCGTCGTCCTGGTCTACGGCCTTGGGCTTGCGCTCGACTACCTGACTGGTCCGCAGGATCACGCCATTCGCCGCAAATTTGCGTCGTTTGCGTCGCGCTTCTACGCGCGCATGGGCGTCATGGCGTTCTACGGAACCCCGGAGGAGAAGAGGGTCCAGGGAATGCTTGGGACAGCGGATTACAATCTGCTGTTCGTCATCCCCGGCCTGATCCCGGCCCTCCGGTTCGCGGTTCTCGGCACGGTGAACCTCGCCCTCGTCCTCTGGCATGCCCCTCTTGCCGGCTTCTATCTGAGTGTTGGCATCGTGCTCAGCTCGATCTTTGAGCTCCATGGCGCCACGCTGAAGCACGCCGTCGAGAAGGCAAGCTGGAAAGAGAAGGGACGGGCTACCGCGTGGAGGAAGTGCTTCAGCAATCCGGTCGCGCTGAAGGCCACGATCGTCTCGGGGCGAGTCAACGGCGCGTCAGAGCGAATCGAACGCATCACCGAGGATATCATCACCAAGGAGGCCATCGCCGACCTCGCACAGCTTCGCGCCCAGATCATTTCCTGGGTGATATTGGCTGCGACGATCTTCGGCGTCGGCTTCACAATCCTCGATGGCTTCGCTTCGGGGGAACTCGCGTTCGGCGAGACACTCATGCTCGTCGTGCTCGTTCCGCTGACGTTCTCCAACTGGAGAACCGCGACGCTTGCTCTTGCGCGTCAGGCGCTTGGGGCAACCAGCGTGCGCGAACTCTTCCAGTTCCTCGAACAACTCGAGAGCAATCCGCAGATGTTTCGCAACGTCTCGGTCGGTCGCAGGCCTGTCCCCTCAAGAGGGATCGCCATCTCCATCGAGAACCTGCGATTCCGCTACCAGCCAGACCTGCCATTTGTCCTCCCGGGATTGGTCCTGAGGATTTGCGTCGGTGAACAGTTCTTCCTCTGCGCCGGTACCGGCGTGGGGAAGACAACGCTCACGGACCTGCTTCTCGGGATCCTCCCGATCATGGCCGGAATGGTGTTCATCGACGGGGATACGGAACGGATCGACCTGACAGAGATCGATCCGGAACTGTATCGCCAGCATGTACTCTGCATTACCCAAGATACCGCGCGGCCCGTGGAGACGCCGAAAATCTGGTTTGCCACGGCACTCGGTATGTCTGATCCAGACAATCTCCCGGATGAGGAGATCTGGCAGGCACTCGACGACGCGTGTATCGGGGACGACGTCCGCAAATGGAAGGATAAGCTCCACGAGCGGCTTTCAACCGATGAAGACGCCCGCACGGCGATGAGCGGAGGGATGCTCAAGCGCTTCAATATCGCGGAAATCGCGCTCAAGCTCCGCCGAGCCAACACTCGCATTCGCGTGGTGGTCCTCGACGAGCCATACGAGGGGATCAATGCCGAATTGATCGAGAAGATCCACGCACGCCTGAGCCAGCTCGCTCGCGAGCGCGGTATCACGCTGATCATTCCCTGGCACCGAGTCAAGGACTTCCCCAACGACTCTCAGATCGTCTTCGTTGACGTTGAGGGAGAGACCTCTCGAGTCTACCGCGGGACACGGGACGAACTCGTTCGCGACGTTCCCGCGTTCCGTCGCTACGCGAACATCCCGCTTCCGGAGGAGGTTCACGCCACGCAGTAACGACCGATCGAGGACGAACACTCGGGGCGCCGCAAGGCGTTCCGAGTTGTTCGTTCACGAATCTCACTGCGCAAAGGTTCTCACTAACTTTCCACTCGCCCCTTAACTTTTGTTCGATCAGTTCTGTTCGATCTTTTTCATTTTTCTTTGGTGTGTGGTGATTCTGCCGCATGTTCACGCGCGCATTGCGCCCGTGACCCTGCGGCAGGGAACAGGTTCATTACGGTTACAAAGAGAGGCCACACCATGAGCGAGAGAAATGGCATCACGAATGCCGAACAGCTCTCGCTCTTTGCTGTGGCCGACACAGCAGAAGCGGAAGCTCGTTCGGAGTCCGAGGGTTTTGTCGAGAAGCACGGCCTTGAACTGCTCCGTCCGGAGGAGTTCGAAGTTCGTGCCGAACAAGCTCCACTCGTGGAGCTGCTCCTTCAACACGACGAGAATATCCTCGTCGCGGCGTTTACGAACTCAGGGAAGACGGTGATGTTCATCGTCAAGGCCGTTCAGGCGTTGAGCCGAGGGCAGCGAGTGGTATTCGTCGTGACTCAAGATCACCTCGCGGACCAGTTCCGCGACGAGGTGATTCGCTTCGTGAAGGTCGATCCATCCGAAGTCGTCGCGATGACCGGGCACACGCCGGTCATCAAGCGGGCGGAGAATTATCGCGCGGAGCCGCGGGTGCTCGTCCTCTCCGTCGGCGCGCTCCTGAACGACTTGCGCACGATGCGTGGGCCCGGGGCGAACATCGGCTTGTTCATCCTCGACGAGATTCATCACTCGCGTGGAGATGAGCCATACACCGAGGTCATCGAGCTACTGCATGCGTTCAAAGCGCAGCTCATCGGTGGGTCGGCGACACCGGGGTATGTGAAGCGCGAGATGTGGTGGCTCTTCGATAAGCTGAAGGCCCACCGTCTGTTCGTTCTGCCCGCGAAGAAGGGCCGCCTCACCGAGGTGGTCGTTCGACTCGGACAATCGGACGCAATCCGCAACGCTGCGGCAGTGATCGAACGCGAGGCGGATCGCGTGCTTCGTTCGATCGCAACGACGATGGAGAATCGTCGACTGTACGACGGCTCTCCAACCGCGCGCTTTGCGCCGCTTGTGGCCGACATCGTCGGAACGGAGCGGAGCGGAGCGGCACGGGTGCTCGCTCTGTTTTCCGCCGGGAAGAAACGGCGGCGAAATGCAGTGAAGAAGCCGCCGCCGAAGTCGTCGATCTTCTCGCCCGAAGATCGCAAGCGGCTGCAGAAGCTCATCAACGAGCGCATCAACGACGAAGAGCAGTACTGGACACTCGTGTCGCTCGCGGGCGAGTATGGGCTGCTCTGCTACTGGCACGAGAATATCGTACTTCGCGATCCGTGGATCTTCGTGGAAGACTTCGCCTATCGATGGACATGGCACTTCATGAAGCCGTGGGTCACCTTGACGGAGATCGAAGCAAAGAGACGGAAACGCAAAGCGAAAGCCGACGAGTCCGATCGCGAGGCCCAGGCGCGCGAGAAGAACCGCGCGTTTCAGCGCTTCTTCGAGAAGCGCGCACTGCGGAACAAGAACATCCAAGCGGTGTTTCGGGATATCGTCGGCAACTCCGCCTATCTGCGGATCTTCGAAACGGCCTCATGGTCGAGGCTCCTCAAGGCGGCGTTCCCCGACATCAAGGCGAGTGACGCCGGAAGTCGCGGAATGGCGCGCGCTTTCTTCCGAGAGGCACGAAACGCCGCGGCGGTGGGGAACGAGATCATGCCCCATCCGAAGCTTCAGGCGATTCGCGACATCCTGGCCCAGCATCCGAGACACCTCAATCCGGATCAGGTCATGATCGCGGTCTACACCCGGCGGTTTGCCCAGTATCTCCAACGGTGGCTTCAGCACGAGTATTCGAGCTTCGGCTACGAAGGGGTCTGGGCACACGGGGCGCACGGCGGCACGATGGCTAACGCCCGAGACGCCAACATGGCGGCGTTTCGGGAAAGGAGAGCAAACGTCCTCGTCACGACGACGTATGCGTTCGAAGGGACGCACAGTCCGGCCGTCGGCGTCGCCATCCGCCACTCGGGGAATAATACGAATCCCGCCCTCGGCAAGCAGTGGCGAGGGAGAATCGGTCGGCGCCGGGAGGTGGATCTCGAGCACGAAGGCCAGGTGAAGATGAAAGCCGGGATCTTCTACGACCTCGTCATGCGGGGAACCGTCGACGAGGCGAACGCCGCAGTCGAGCGACATCGGATGCGGAGAATGGAGAGGGATCTCGGAATCGTCGGAACCAAGATTCGCACGGGCAAGGCGCAACTGCCGTTCGACGAGGCCCCGACGGAGAGCGTCTAACGTCGTCTCACGACTGTGTTGCAGCAGGGTTTTTCCCCAGGAGGTTTTCACCCCGCTGCAACACATCTTTGATCACCACACACCTTCAACACATCGGTAGACGGTCCGATCGTCTCGAGCCCGCACATCGCTGCGCGCTCGACGCGACACTCAACAAGGATTTTTCAAGAAAAGTTTCGACGAGCGCCCGCGCTCGTTCCCTTTCCTGACCCAATGGCCATGTTCGGAGGTGATGATGAGAAGCTTGAATGCACCGAGTTTCCTCCACCCCGAGGAGACGCCATTCCCTGACGACGGTCGTCCGCTCGTCCAGGGCCTCGAGAACTCCCACAGCCGCCACACTTCCTTCCTCGCCTGCCCTCATGCCTGGTGGCTCCAGGGCCCCGGCGCCTGGGGCGGTTGGCGGCCCGGCATCCCAAGCGCTGTATTTGACCGCTATCTCGCGAAGGGAATTAAGGGCGCATACGGGAACTTCGGCGCGCTCGATCACGAGGGGACGGAGTGGGTTGACAAGGCGGCGATCAACTCCTTGTATTTTCCAAAGACCGGAACCCCGCCGGCGACCAACGCTCAGATTCGCGATGCCTTCGAACAAAAGTTCGATAAGCAGTGGGAGGATTCCCGCACGATGACGTGGAACGCGTGGAAAAAGGAGCGCACCCGTCGGGATCGACGAAAGGGAGAGGACGAGCCCGTCTGGCTCCGTGAGCACGCGCTGTATCATCTGCTGAATGAGCGGCACACCCTAGAGCTGCGGCAGATCATCGATAACCTGCGCAGTCGGCAGAACGATCGGATCTTGTTCCGACCGGAGAACGATGCCGCCGACAAAGCGCGACTCTGGCGCTGGGCCAAACAGGCGCTGGAGAACTACATCGCCAACCGCGCCCGGATCCTTCAGGGTGCTCCGCCCGATGACTGGCTCGTCGTCGAGGGGCACAAGCTCGAGAAGGGCATGGTCGTCGATGACCTCACCGGCACGAAGTCGCAGGCGCAGCAGTGGAAGAAGCGGATCTTCCCCAAGGCCGAGCTGCTCGTCGACGGCGTGCTCTGGTACTACTACTACACGATGGACCGACTGGTTCTCTGCAGAAAGGATGGACGGTACTACTTCATCGACCTCAAGGCAGGCGTGGAGAAGCTCGATGAGAACGGCCAGAACCCACACGTCGAGCAGGTCGCGATCTACGCGGCGCTCGCGGCGGCAAACCTTCCCGCATTGCGCGGGGTGGACCCGGAACGGTTCGTAATCCGCATCGCCTACCTCAATGGGGCGGATCGCGAGTCCCCGACGGAGATTCGTGACTTCGAGTACGACAAGGGAGAGATGGAGGCGTGCATCGAGCGGGCGAAGGACCACTGCCGTCTGCAGATGCAGCGGCTGCGGTTGCTGGCCACGATCGACAAGCAGAAGCTCCTCGAGCTGATGCCTGCGGCGTGGATCTTCGGCCGTGACGGTGTGTTCAACGAGCACCGCTTTCCGCAGGACACCTACGTCGCCCTGGAGGAGAACTTCCCTCCGGAGGCCGCGAGGCGCAAGGCCGTTCGTCAGTGTGCGCAGTGCGATTGCCTCGCCCTGTGCAAGGAAGGAAGTGACCTCGTCGGCATGCGGCGGTTGCTGTGACATCACACCCGCGAGAGCCGCTCCGAAGAACATCTCGGACGGCGATCGCGGGTGTGCAGTTTTTTTGCTGAACCTGAGACAAACCGGGTCAGCCTTATTGAGAGTGTCGCGCG
>JADYYL010000185.1 GCA_020853655.1 Deltaproteobacteria bacterium | reverse complement strand
GCACCGTTGGCGAAGCGCAACGGCTGCCACTTGCTCGGGGCGGTCACCACGTCGGGCGTGTTCACCGCGACGTGTCCCGTATAGTCCGTATAGGGGCCGGTCCCGCCGAGATCGCCGAGTTGATTCGAGCCGTCCGCGTGACGGAACTCAAGCACCTTTCCGCATGCGACATTGGCAACGCCTGCAGGCGTCGTAACGTCGGTCGTGACATTCGCAGGGTCGTAACCGAGCTCCGTCATCAACCCGTCAAAGTTCGACTTCTGTGATGGGTAGACATCAACGAGTGCGCGATGCGCAGCAAAGCTTACCGCTTCTTCTTTGTTCTGAATCGTATGCTCTGCCGCCGGTCGGCGGAGAGAGTCTCCGAGCTGCGTGCCCACAGACTTGGAATCGTATGCCGCCCAGGCATCGAACATGCAGGTATGAACGACCGCAAGAGTGCGAGCCGTAAATGGTGGCCCAAGCTTCACCGCACGAATGGCCTCGATGGCCTTCGTGTTCCAACGAACGACGACGTTCTCGGTTCTTGCGTCGCCACCACCTCCGCCACCGCAACCGACTGCCGAGACCAACAACACAAACGCTGAGATCGCAAGGTGTGGGAACTTCATAGGGGTGCCTCCGGCTGTGGGCAAAATACCATGGCCGAAGTTCGAGATCATCTGTGAGAGTGGGGGCAGATCGGTGGACGCCTCCGCTCTCTGTGCAGTCGACCAAGCTCGATTCATAAGCTCGTCCGAACTCGCGCACGCATTACGTCCCAGGGTCACGGCTTCTGCGGGCCAGCAGGGCGTGTCCCTAAATCAGCGGAAGGTCACTTCGCGGAGACGACGAGTGAAGCGCATGCGCGACTAGACTCTGGGGAATTGATCTGCGACAACCTTGAGAGTCTGACTACCATTATCCGCCGCTGCTTGATGGCTCTCAGTTGAAGTGCGTCCGCAGGCAAAAAAAGAGCTTGAGATATGTTCGTCCGCTTCGTCTCGCTTGCGCTGATTTCCATTTTTGCTCTCTCGTTATTCTCCACCGCGGCCAGCGCCGAGGACAAAACGCTTAAAGTCGGTCTCGTTCTCGGCCTCACCGGAGGAGCGTCCCAGCACGCGGATGCAATTCGGAACGGAGTGGAGCTTGCCGCGACGGAGCTTCGCGCAAGCGGCTGGACCGTTGAGCTGACCTACGAAGACGATCAGACGAACGCAGGGAAGACCGTCACCGCGCTCCGAGCATTGATCGCCCGTGGGCACAAACTCTTCATCGGCCCAACGTGGAGCTTCCAGATACACGCGGCACTTCCGATCCTTGCCGCGAGTGATTCAATAGCGATTGTCCCCGGCGGCTCGGCCGACATCTCGGGCGGATCCGCCAAGGGAGTTTTCTACCTCTCCCCCAAGCGTGACGGACAGATACTCCCCATCTCGGAATTTCTGAAGCAAAGGAACTACCGTCGGGCCATCATCCTCTACCCGCTTGGTGACTGGGGGGTCATTCATAACCAGGTCTTTCGCGCAGCAGCTGGTGCTGCAGGGCTCGAGATCGCGGGCTCGCACGAGTACGAGTACGGAATGGACGCTTCGGGGCACAAAGCATTCCTCGCCAAGGTTCGTGCCGCGAAGGCCGATGTGATTTTGATGACCGGCGCTCCGGCCGACTCCGCGCAGCTCGTCAGAGCGAGAAACGATCTGAAGCTTGATACGGCAATCCTCGGAACAGACACGTTCTTGGGGGCCGTGAACGATGGACTCCTTAGCTCTTCTGATCGCATGGACAACGTCTTTGCTCTCGCGCTCCCGGTCAATCCGGAGTTCTCGAAGAAACACGTTGAAAGGTATCACGCGCTACCCAGGCAATACGCGGATCGAGGGTACGATGCGCTCCTTGCCCTCGCCCGTGCCATCGAACACGTACCGGACGGGTCAATTCCAAGGCTCGATGCCTACCTTCGTGAAGAGTTATCGTTCGCCGGCGCTTCTGGGGAGGTCGATCTCGATGACAATCGAGATCTGATCGGTGGCGATTTCATCTTGCAACCCGCGCTGGCGTCGGGCCTTGCTCCGGCGCCTCGCTGAGCAGCATTTCCAGCTCCTCAGTGGGCCGGTCGTGCTTCGCGCAATGCTGTGCAGGAACTTTAAGCGCATCACTGCGCTGTATCTTAACGCGCCTTACTGCGCGGTGAAAACCAACCCGTATTCGTTGCCGCGGGTCACGAGATTGTGAAGGACGATCCCGGAGACGAGATTCTGCCCAGAGCTGCCCTGCACGACGATCGTTCCGAATCGGTCCGCGGGTAGCTTCAGCGCAAGGCGCTTTGTGCCCCGACTAGGAAGCGTGAACGTCTTGAAGGAGAGCGACTCACCGGTGTGGCCGAGCACATTCAAGGTGACCGCGACCGGAAAGTCGTTGGTGTTGTGAACGACCGCCTCGTTCTTCTGCTTCTCGGTTGTATCGAACTGGGTGATCTGCACCTCGCCATTCGAGCTTACCGGAGGGATGGCATAGGCCATCATCAACTCGCCGGTGGCGCTTTGACGCGAAACAATCCGCGCGGTACTCACCGTGCTCGGCACGAGAGTGAACGCCCCTGGCTGAGAGGTGGCACCCGTCTTTCCGCGAAACGCTTTCAATGTTTGCAGTGTGACAGCCGAACTTCCGTTGGCAGGGAGCTTTACCGTCGCGCGGCCGACGCTCTTTCCTTTCTCATTGTAGAGCCCGAGCGGAACGACGACCGCGCCAGCTGAGGAGTTGTTCAACTCCAGGAGCGAGTTCACGCGTGTTTTCCCACTCGCGATAACCGAGGTATCCACTCCACCGGCGGCCTCAAGGGTCGTCGGCCGACGCAGCGGAACACCGAATGCGGTGTAGAAATTCTCGCAGTTTCCGCGGCACCGATAATAGTAGCGCGCGGTGGTCAGGTAGTAGGGCCGCGCACTTCCATCCGCGAATGCCTCAGGGATAAATCGCCCGATGCCGAGCGCGCTGCGATTCTCGAATCCACCGATCCCTTCGTGCCCCGGAAAATCAAACCGACCACCGTCGGGGATCGCGACAGGAACGCTTCTCAACACAGAACCCTGCTTGTCGACGAACTGCAGTTGCCCCGTCAACGGTAGGCCATCTTCCGGGCGGGCATCTGTGATGCGGACCCAGTTCGCGACGGTCGACTTCTTTGGCACCCCGCGGTGCTCAGTGGAGAGCGGCACGTTGGTGATGCCGGTGAGCGGATTGGTAAATGGATAGTAGAGTGCGAAGTCATAGAGCTCTGGTTTCTTCGTCCTCTTCTTCTGTGGAGCGGCGCGCTTCCGCAACTTGATTACGCCGAACCAGGCGCCAACTGCTTTTGCATCTGTGCGAACGCAGGCGGTTCCGTAGGTGTCCGGCAGAAGGCCGAGATCGTTTACGATAAAGTCGCGGCGTTGAAGCGGAGGAAGATCCTCGCTTTTGACACCTTGCACGATCCCGAGTTGATCTCGGTAAGAGACTTCTACTCGGAGCGCGGTGAGCTGCTGGTTCACAACTGAGACGACATTCTTCTGCCCGAGGAATCCGTTCACTTCCGCGCAAGCAGTCGGTCGAAGCGGATCATAAAAACAGTCGACTCCGGCTTTGCAGCTCCCGTCGGGATTCACCGCTGGAGGCTCGATCGGGCCACTCTCGACATTCGGAATGGGAAGGAGATCGTTCGGCGCTTTGGGATCGAATTCGTTGCCTATGGGAAACGGGCCGCCGCTTTCGCAGTAACTAAAGCGCGTCCGAAGCGACTCTTCGCACGAGCAGCAAAACGTTCGTTGATCCGCCGAGCACGCTCCCGCAGCCTCGCCACACATACGGAGCAGCGCGGCACTATGACGTACGCATGCGGGTTCATTTGAAAACAGTGGAGCATCCACCGCCTGTGACTGTGAGGTGATCGGGACGACGCAAGCGATGCAAATGAGCGCGAATATTAGCCCTGTTTTCAAGGGGTAGCGTACTCTGACGCGTGAAGCGCGAGATGTCATGAGCGCGTTGAGTAACTGCATAGCTGGCTCCATGGGTAGCAGGAGCATATTGCAGCACCGCCCGAACTTAGGGAAGGAGCCCCACCAACAAAACCTGAGATCTGAGTCTTTCTCTGAGTTTGCGGTGACGATTTTGGCCAACCACTTTTGATTGTCGGACCACTGAGTGATAAATTCCCTGTGGTCAATCCGACCGTTGGTGAGGGTTCCTCCATCGAATCGAAGCCCGCTGAAGCGAGTTGTTCTTCGCGTTCAGCCTGGAAATATTGTGGTGCGCATGACTGAATCATCGATCGATCCGCGCCCCGCATCGCTCCTGAGCGCTCTCCTCTTCACCGTCCTCTCGCTGGCGCTTTGGTCCATTCCGCTCCTCGCCGTTTCGCAATCCGGCGAACTCGATCCCAATCTCATAGTCCCGACCGACGCGACGCTCGATCGAATCAACTTCGCAGCGGCGTCACGAGGAACAACGATTCGCTACGAAGGGACGGGCGAGAGTGCTTCTGTCTCGCCGACCACTTTGATCGACGGCCTCCCCGGCGACCAGACGCAATTTGTCGGGCTCTCGGCTGCGTCGAATCAGTCCATCTTCCTCGACTTTGGAGCGCTGCGCACGATCGATCTTGTGCAGCTCTCGCTCTACAACGTCGACGCGCGCCACTCTCAGTATCGGGTCGAGGGCTCGGGCGATGGTGTGACCTATGCCGTGCTCGCTGACCGCAGCATCGGAGAACATCGCGAACGCCAACGACTCACCTTCCCATCGGCTTCCATCCGATATCTTCGGATTAAAGCGCTCGGCGGGTCGCCGTATCCATATCTCACGCTGATCCATGAAATTCTCGCAGTGGGATCAGCGACGACGACACCGCCTTCTGAAGTTGAGATCGAGCTCAACCCTTCTCACGCCGGTCAGTCGTTTCTCGTTGGACGAAAGCTCAATCTTCCAGCGGGCATCTATGAAGTTTCCTATCTCTCCGGCGCAACCTCCGCGTTCGCTTCAGACACTGAGAATAGCGGAAAGACCTGGCAGGCTGGATATCAAGCGACCGTACTGCCGGATGCCAGCAACTACACCTACGGGTCCATTCATCCCGAGCTGAGCCTCAGCTCTTCCGCGCTCGGCGCGGAGAATCTTCTGCGGAACGACGGCAGCTACGGTGGGAGAATCACCGTCCGAGTTCCAGTTCGCGGTGACATCGCCTTCTGGATTCGGAGCGCGACGCCCATACTTCGCTGCTCCATACGACTTCTAGTTCGCCAGGTGTCGGGTTCGAACTACACGCTCAAGGAGCGTGTGCGGGACGCGATGGTCCGAAGCGTACTGCAGGAACAGGTCAGCCTCGCAAACTGGTCTTCGTGGATCAAAGACCGAAGCTGCTTCAGTTGCCACGTCGTGTCGCAAGGGATCGTTGGCCTCCGCGAATCGAGAAGGAAGATATCCTCATTACCGGTGAGCCATTCTCTGGAGCGTGCATCCTTAGCCGCCCTCCTCGCATGGCAACATGTCACCGGCGAGACAGCGCAAGTTCCGAACGCACCTGGCGGGTATCCTCGTTCGCAAACGGCATACTGGGTGTGGGCACTCTCGAAGCTCGCCTCAAACGAGTCTGCTGAGTCTGTCTTTCAGTTGTCGCGCGGACTCAACTGGCTGCTCCTCTCGGAGAATCCCACCGGTGGTTGGAATGCGGACCATGCGGAGGGGAGCGCTGCGCATCTGCACGGGGATGGGTTCCCAAGTCTGACGCATACATCTGAGATCTTAGACTCGCAGGTTTCGCTCATCGAGTATCTCCGCTCAGTTCCTTTCGTTTCGCATCCCACCGCGACCGCATCGAGCAGCGGAGTCACGCTCGGGTCGAATATCACGGGGATGTTGGATGTCGGATTCGCTCGAAAGACAAACGTCACCGGAATCAAGCTCGTCATCTCCGACTCGTTTGATGCGGTGAACGGGAACTTCGTACTGACGGAGTTCGAAGCATACGACGGTGCGCAAAAGCGGAGCTTCGCTTCTGTGCTCAGCAACGCATCGCAGTCTGGGTTTCCGGTAACGAGCGCGATCGACGGAAACCTAGCGCCGGTGCTACTGAACGGCTGGGCCTACGCGCCAAACTCGGTGCGGACCACTCCTGCTCAAGCGCTTTTCGTTCTGCCGCAACCGACGTCGGTTGAGCGAATTCGCATCTGGCAGCGTTACGGCACGCATGAACTCAAGAAGTTTCAGCTCTTTTTCACGACGGATCCGACTCCGAACCTGTCGAGCACGTTTCAATCGATCAACGTTGTGAACGTCGGGCTCGACTCTTCGCTTCAAGCGCTCTACCTCTCCTCGCTCCAACGAACCGTCGACCTCTTGACGAGTCCAACATGGGCGTATCAACGGAACATTCGAACCGCGGCATATTCACTTATGGCCCTGGAGCGAAGTCGCCCCTACGCGGCGCCAAGCTCCGACGCGCGCATTCAAGCGCGGATCGCCGAGATCGTAGCATTCCTCCACTCGACTCAGACGCCCTCCGGCGGATGGGGCGACAGCGGGCAGATCACTGCAGCCCCTGATTCCTTCATTACCGCACTGGCGCTGAAGGCCCTGCTCGATGCGTCCAACCGAACAATCGATAGCTCGATACTCTCCGCCACCTCTCTGCTCCTGAACTCGCAAGGGGCTTCGGGAATGTGGCGCGCGCCGCAACTGCTCACGGAACTTGCCCCCACGACATGGGTGCAGATCGCACTCCCAACTCTTTTTGAATTACTTGTGAACTCCTCCGCCGAGGGCGGTCGCATCGTCGAGGATCTGCTCGCGCAGGGACAGGAGGACGCGTCGCGACTCGTGTGGACTCCCGTGCCGCGCGCGACGGGTTACAACATCTATCGAAAGATCCCCGGCGGACTGTATTCACCGATCGTCGTCAATTACCAAACCAGCGACGGCTCGTTCTTCGATACCTCTGTCGAGCCGGGCACGACCTACGTCTATTTGGTGAAGTGGAAGGATGGTGTTGGAACGGAATCAGACGCATCAAACGAAGCCTCCGCGACGCCGTATGCCGCAGAGTGCGGAACGGTCACCCGTGCTCCTGCGATCGTATCGCCGCCGCTTGCGCGTGCGACCGAAGGGGAGCTGTATCAATACGCCGTTCAAGCCAAGGACGACGATCAAGGTGACGAGCTTCGGTTTGCTCTTCCCGAAGCACCGACGGGGATGTCGATCGATACCCTCACAGGAGTCATTCGGTGGACGCCGACCCCGGCGGCTCGAGGGGCAACGCAGGTGACGGTGGTCGTGACCGATCTGCTCGGACACGTCGCATTGCAGCGCTATCGGATCATCGTTGCAGAGCGCTTCACGAACAGCGCGCCGTATATTACCTCCTCGCCGCTCACCCGCGCGACCGCTCAGCACCGCTATCTCTATCGCGTCGCGGCGTTCGATAAAGACCCGCAGGATTCGCTGATCTATAAGCTCGACCAGGGACCGCAGGGGATGACATTTGAAGGGGCTGCGCTGAACGAGAAGACGTCGAAGTCGCCGAATCTCCTTTGGACGCCTGCCGCCACTGCGCTCGGCGATCATCTTGTCAGAATCCGAGTGCTCGATAAGAGCGGCCTGACGGCGACGCAGAGTTTTACGATCACCGTTCGCGCGAATGCACCTCCGCAGTTCCTGACGACTCCCCAAGCTCAAATCGGAACGCTCTCGCTCTTTCACTACATCCCGACGGTCCTCGATCCCGACGGCGACGCACTTTCGTTCTCGCTCGTCTCAGCACCAGCCGGAATGACAGTGGGTCCGACCGATGGTGTCGTTCGATGGCTCACCCCGAATTCGCCACTCTCCGTCGACGGCATCTCCCTTCGTGCCGCCGATCCGTTCGGTGGTGTCGCGGAGCAACCACTCAACGTCATCGTCACCGACAATCAACCCCCGGTGATCCGATCGAGTCCCGTCGATGAAGCGGGGAT
>JADYYL010000184.1 GCA_020853655.1 Deltaproteobacteria bacterium | reverse complement strand
TGCACTGAGCATCTCGACTCGAGCTGCAGTGAAGCTGCTTGTGAAAGGGCGTGGGTCTTCGCGAGATGAGTTCGGGATCGACCTGTGGGTTGGCTGCGTTGATGGCGCAACGCTGTTCCTGAGCCGAGTGTTTCGCCAAGCCGTCATTCGGAGCGGAGCGAAGATGCTCGCCGGTATCGCCGCCCGCAACGCGACAAGCCGCGTTGGCTCGGTCCCGGTCGCACGCGTCTTCGCACGGGGCAGGCGACCGCGACGGCGAACCCGATCTTCGCCGTCGGGCTCGCCGGATCGCGTGGGAGGCCTGTCATGAACGGACTCAGAGCAGTAACGACGGTATTGTTCGATTGCGATGGCGTACTCTGTCCGTCGATGCGGTTTGCCGATCGATTGGCCCGCGACCATGGCATCACGCGGCAGACGACCCAGCAATTCTTTCGCGACGTCTTCCCGTTCGCTGGCAGAGGAGAGCGCGACATTCTCACGCTCCTTCCAGAGTTTCTCCCGGAATGGGGCTGGCGCGGTTCGGCTGAGGATTTTTTGGCTCTCTGGCTTGAATCCGAGCGATATGTGGATCCCGCGATCTGCGCCATGATCGTCGAAGTTCGGCGTCGCGGCCTGACGGCCGGGCTTGCGACCAATCAGGAGCTTCGGCGGGCACGTTATATGCGAGAGGTGATGAAGCTCTCGACGCTCTTTGACCGTTTGTTCATCTCAGGCGAACTCGGTGCGATGAAACCTCAGCCTGAGTATTTCGAGACGGTCACGACTGCGCTGGGTGTCGAGCCGAATTCAATACTCTTCATTGACGACGAGGAGCGCTACACGAGCGCTGCCTCCGCCGCCGGATGGCAGTTCATCGTGCATGAATCGAACGAAAGCACTCGAGCGCAACTCGTTCAGGCACTCGACGAGAACGAGGACCGCGGATGAATGCTCAATCCAGAAAGGCGTGTCAGTGTATGTAAATACGCCGGATCGGAGGTCCATCTGGTGAGTGCAGACTCGGCCTCACATGCGTACTCGCGAAACGCGAGCCAGTAGACCCGGAGGCCGCACTCGAGCGCTTGAAACGCGTGTGGACCCAATCGCTCACTGCGACGAACGAAGAGGATGACCTCCTTTTCGGAGACATTCCCAGGTTCATCAACATACACGCAGTCGTTATAACGAGCGTTGAAACAGTAGTCCGGGAAAAACGCGATCGCCTGATCAACCTGGCGGTGCGCAAGCGCGTCAAAGATCTGGTCTTGGTCGCCGTGAACAAGCGACAGCCGACGCCCCGGAAGCGCGCCCGATTTCGAGAGATGTTCGAAATACATCAGCGACGTCGACCGCTCAGACATCACGAGCATCATGTCGGCAGACGCCGCGTTGAGTGAATCGACCTCGCGCCGACGCAGCACTCGGTGCGCGAGGTTCGGAAGGAGCATGAGGGGTTCGTAGTCGAGAGCTGTCAGCTGCTCGAGAAAGAGCGCCGCGGGCGCGCAACCAAGTGCGATCGCATCCGGGAGCGCTTCGCAAGAACCGCCGAGGATCGAATGGACGAGTTCAATCGCGTGATGAAACCGATAATCGATCTCCAGGCGCAGGCCACATCGGTCGGCGAGTCTCTGGCACATCATCATCGCCGGCACGAGAGTGATCGGAATAGCAACGGAAAGAGAACGTCCATCAAACGCGCGTTGGAGTGGACGGTGATAGTCCCCGACACCAACGCGGTGCCTTCCAGAGGGACGGGCTTCGAGGAGACGCACAAGTCGCTCTCCGCCTTCGGAAAGACCAACGCCCTCGCAGTCTTTGAGAAAGTGGCGGAGGAGCGTGCGATTGCCGGTCGGGCTTAGGGCATCTGTTCTACCGATAGCGCGGGAGAGTTCGGAACGATAGACGCTGTGCAGCCAGCGATGTTCCTCTTGGTCGCGGAAGAGGGATGGGAGGGGGGCGTCCGTCTCGCCGATCAAATTCCGCAACAGTGATTGGATCCCTGTTCGGCCGAGCTGCACTCCGTCGACATAGATTTCGATGCGACAGTCGACAAGAAACTGCCGACGGAAGTGGAGGACCGCGTTCCCAGCTCGTCGTCGCTCGGGATTCATTCGGTGGATGTGTCGCTTGAGACGCGGCGATCCGTCCGCGCAAACGCCGCAGAGATCGGAGATCCAGAGCGGGGGCTTTCCGAGGGCGTAGTCGAGCGATGCCGCCGGCGTTCCCGGCCCCCCTTCGAGGAGCGGCGGATCTTCCTCGCGGCATCCGGATTGCCACAACGCGCTCCGAAGCGCGAGTTCGCAGAAGGCGGTGACCCCTTCAGTCCACTGAAAAGTTCCCATTCGGAGAGAACCCGTGGATTTCCCCCGGACGCAGATCATGGGCTCCGGAGCATCGGCTGAAGTAAACGCCGTCCGCGACAGCTGCCGATCCACGAAATAGAGTTGTAAAGATGATCTCAAATCGCCTCTGCACGTGCTCACGAGTAGCCCCATTCCTCACCACTCTGTTGTGACACTATGAGGGGCGCCCGTATCTTTGGAAAGCCTCGACATTTCGATGCCTTATCTTTCTCGGAACGAAATCTGGGTTCTTCGCCGGGAACTTATCGTAGCGCTCTGAGGCATTCTCGCTCGGCATCCCCACCTCAAGCGGGGACCCTTCAGGAGTGAATGCATGGAGCGAGAGTGTTCTGTATCTGGCAAGCCGTTTGAGATCAGCGAGGAGGAGCTCGCATACTACGCCTCTGTCGACGTCCCGCCGCCGACTCTCAGCCCGCTCGAACGTAACCGAAGACGGATGATGTATCGAAATTTCGTCAACCTGTATCACCGTTCATGCGACCTCACGGGAACTCCGATTCTCTCTGCCTACTCGGCGGATTGCCCGGTGACCGTCTACGACATGCCTACCTGGTGGGGCGATCGGTGGGATGCCAAGGACTACGGGAGGACGTTTGATTTCTCGAGGCCATTCTTCGATCAATATGCAGAGCTCGCGAGAATGGTACCGCGCTACGGCATCTCGAATGTCAGTTCTGAGAACTGCCAATACTCAAACTTCACCATGGGATCAAAGAATTGCTACCTCGTCTTCGGCTGTGTCCGCGATGAGGATTGTCTCTACGGTCACATCGTCTGGGACTCAAGGTCTTGCATCGACTGTCTCTACATATCGCATTGTGAACTCTGTTCGAATTCGCGCGACCTCTTTCGCTGCTACGATGTCCATTACTCCAGCGAATCGACCAATTGCCGTTTCAGCTTCTTCCTCGATGAATGCGTCAACTGTGAATACTGTTTCGGTTGCACGAACCTCAAAGGAGCCCGCTACTGCGCATTTAACGAGCAATATAGCGAAACGGCCTACCGCCAACTTATCAGCGAGTACTTTCCTTTGACCCAAGAGTCGATTGACGAGCTTTCTCTCTTTGTCTCAGACGCCTCTCGAAAGCATGCTCTCCCGGCGTTTGCCGGTCTGTCATGCGAGAGTGTTGTCGGAAACCACCTGTATGAGTCGAGGAACATCTACTGCGGATTTGATCTCAAACAATGCGTCGACTCGCGGTATTGCTTCACTGGATTCCAGCTCGACTCTTGTTACGATCTCTCTTTCACAGGGGCGAGCGCAAGGTTCTGCTACGAATGCCTGACCATGGCGAACTCTGAGGACTGCCGGTTCTGCCACCAGGTCTACAACAGCCATAGTGTGACCTACGGCGAGTTTTGTTACGCGTCACATGATCTCTTCGGATGTGCCGGCATCCGGAATGGCGAGTATTGTGTCTTGAATACTCCGTACTCGAGGGACGAATATCGCCGACTCACCACAAAGATCATCGCGCACATGAAAGAGACAGGGGAGTGGGGCGAGTTCTTTCCTGGGCACCATTCTCCGTTCGCTTACAATGAATCGATCGCATCGGAGTATATGCCGTTAACGAAGAATGAGGTGTCGCAACGAGGACTACGTTGGAGAGAGGTTGTGGGGGAACCCGCTCGGGTTGAGGCGACGCAGGTTGCTCCGCCTTGCTCAGTGCTCGATGCCGGTCCAGAGACACTCCGGGAAGTCTACCGCTGCGAGGTGACGGGTCGACCCTTCAAGATACTCTCGACAGAACTCAAGTTTCTCGAAGAGCGTCGACTGGCGCTTCCGAGAAAGTCTCCTCTCGCCCGGCACCGGGACCGGTTGCTGAGGCGCGAGAACAGGGAGCTCGTGTCGACGAAGTGTGGTGCCTGCGGGCTGGAGATTGAGACAGGCCGACCCGCTGAAGGTCGAACTGTTCTCTGCGGTGATTGTTACGAACAAACCGCGGAAGGATGAGGCCTCATTTCTGAGACCAACCGGAGCCGGTTCGAATATACTGTCCTGGCGCGGTATTTTCGACGGCCTTCTTTCCCGCCAGTACCTCGACGGCTACCAAGGTTGTACCGTTCTTCTTCGCAATATCGGCGTACTTTTGCTTGCGCTGATTGTTTACGCTTTGCACAAGCGTTTCGACATCTGGCCGACCCTGGACGGCGCCTAAATATCCGTTGGATTCCTCTCCCACGAGGCCCTGCGCCTTGGCATCTTCAAGAGAGAGTGCGTTTGCGAATGTGGGGAGCATCAGGAGACAGGCACAAAGCGCCAACAAAGAGAGGAATGCTCGAAGCAACACTCGGGAGGAGATATCGTGGTGCGCAGCTTTGATGTTCATAGTCTCGTATTCCGTCTAGAGGACTTTCCCTACAATTCGATTCGACAGAAATTAAAATAGGTCGCTGTCCTTCGACAAAACCTGGTCGAGATCCCGGTCGACCCTCACTTTCACTTCGTGATCAATTTTCACGTTGAGATTAATCGTGATCGGCTCAGTGGGTGGAGCAACTTGTACCGTTGGCGTACACGATACGACGCACAGCGGAACCATCAGAAGAAATGAAGAGATTCGCACGCTTTTCTCGACCTCATATTAGCAATGGCACTGCCCTCACGCGCCCAGGTGAATCAGCCTGTGAGAGTCTAGCGAGACTTCCGCTTAGTGTGAAGCGTTGATCTAGCGACGCTCTGATGAAGGA
>JADYYL010000183.1 GCA_020853655.1 Deltaproteobacteria bacterium | reverse complement strand
AGCGCGTCATGGCGAACGTGAACCTCAAAGTGATCATGCGTGTTGGTGACAACCGAACCGCCGAGGACATGTCCGAGTGGATCGGTATGGTGAAGACCGCGAAGAAGAGTCTCGCGGCGGGTATCTCCACAAGCTTGAGCGCGCGCGAGTGGACGAAGCACATCGAAATCAACAAGAAGTCGGCCGATGCTCACCGCGATGGTGTGACTGTCGCAGAAGACGAAGAGGAACTCGTCAGTACCGAGGAACTGAAGCACGAGATGTCCGCGGAGAAGGGACTCGCGTGGTTCGACAAGGGAGACGGTGTTGTTCGCAAAGGAAGGGCCGTCTGGTTCGACTCCGAACTCCCCGGCACATGGGAAGGCCGCGAATTCCTCACGAAGTATGAATCCGTCGAGGCCGACGAGATCGGACTCGCGGAATGGGTCGACGAGCATATCTTCTCGATCGAAGAAGCCGAGACGGAACGTGAGGCTCGATCTCCAACCGATCCGTTCGCGCCCCCTCCAAGCAGTAGTTTCTCCGGCGGTTCAAGTGGGTCGAGCGGCTCGAGTTCAATGTCGTCCTCGCCCACGCAACCATCCGAAGAGGAACCGGAAGACACTGGACCGTTCCGACTCAATCCGTTTCGACCTTTTCGTGGACGCACCCGCGCTAACACCGTGATTACACGGGCGGAACCAAAACCAGAGTTGAAAGCAACTCCTGAGCCAGTTTTGCATAACACTGAGGTTGCTGCGGCGGAGTCAGTTGCGGTTCCACGAATGGAAGAGCGGGCGCCTGCTCCGTTACCGGACGCGAAGGCGGAGTCGAAGGGTGTCGAACGTGGGGCGGCGCCAAGCTCGGAGCTTGCACCGCAGAATGGCGCACAAGCGACGCGACCGAAGCAGGATGCATCACGTCGCGACGAGCGAGGCGATCGGAGAGATCGTCCGGCGAAGCAGGAGCGGGATCGCGCGCCGGTCGACCGTCAGAATTCTGAGCGTCCTTCCGAGCGGAAGAGCGGCGGACCTACTGGCGGCGGACAGCCGAGAGCGTCGCAGGCGAACGGAGTATCGGCTCCTGCGAATGCACCACGCGAGAATCGTCGCCAGAACGGCGGAGAGCGTGTTCGCGAAGGAAACGACAGCGCGAAGGTCGTTGCGAAAGAAGCCCCGAAAGGAGACGGGGGCGGTCAAAAACCGCATAAACAAGATGAGACAAAGCCCGCGGGCGCGAACGAACAGTTCCGTTTTAAGGGTTCGCGACGGGATACGATCGTCCATGGGAAGAAAGTTTCGGGCAAATAGTTTGAGTTTCGCCCGGGAGATACGTAGAATCCGTCTGTTTACCTAGGCATTGCGCGAAATCCTTTCAACGCAATCCTCATAGGTCGAGACGACAATTTTCGAGAGTATTCAGATCTGCGCTTCGGGTCGCCGAAATGTGGGTTTCAGTCAGGGTAGAGTGTTCGGTGGGGAAGGTTGACGGTTCCAGGTGAGGAATAGGCGATGAACAAGATGCATTTCACAATCTCGAAGTCGTTTGGACGGCTTCATCTCATTCCAGAGGCCATCGGACTCCGGCTCTGGTACATCCCAACCGTCAACGGCGAGGAGCTGCCTGACGCGAAGGGCGCCTGCGATATCATGGTGCCGATTGAGGCTGTCGGCGGCCTTTGGGCGACGGCGCGCGCATTTCTCTACGGCGTCGAATCACTCGACGAGAACATCATCATCGAGGACGAGAGCGGCGCTCAAGTGCTCGTGAAGCTCTACCGTGACAAGCCAAAGGGTGCGCAAGGCGCGCTATCCGGCGAAGAGGTCACCTGGCTTCGAATTGTGTCCGGGCGGACGGAAGAAGAGCGACGACGTATCAAGCTCGGCCCCCGCGATCTCCTTTGCATCGAACTCGCATGCAACGCAGTCCTTATCACTTCGGCCTCTCCGCTCGCGCAAGGCCCGACGACCGAGATTCGAACGAACGGCATCCGCACCGGGAAATTGGTGATCGGACAGCCCCTCGCGGACTCGGGATTGTCTTAGTGTAGTTTCACGGGCCGATACGCTGTAAACGCCGGGGCCTCATCGCCACGGCGTTTTTTTTTGCGTGCATACCCCGCTCCGCGGCCGCTCAGATTTTTCGCTTCAGTGGGTCGGTGTTAGGATGTCGACCGCCTCAGGAATGTCGATTCCTTCGGGAGGCGATTTGGTGACCCGGCAGATGCGCCGGAAAGTCTCCAAATAGAAATCAGTCCCTTTGACGGAATCACGGGAGCCAATGAGTCGCGCCGTTCACGACATGTTTGCGAGCATCGCCGGGCGTTATGACCTGACGAATGACGTGCTCTGCCTCGGCATCCACAGATTGTGGAATAAGACCGCGTGCGACGCCGCGCGCTTTCAACTTGGAGATCGCGTGCTCGATCTCTGCACCGGGACCGGCGCAGTCGCGCGCGAAGCAGCGGCACGAGTCGGTCCCCGCGGCGTCGTCTTCGCGCTGGACTTCGTCGAGCAGATGCTCACTCTGGCGCGCGACAAGCCGCGAACAGAAACGACAGCTCCGATTCACTATCTTCGCGCAGACGCCGGAAAGCTTCCGGTATCGGACGCGAACGTGGATGCCGTTACAATCGCGTATGGAATCCGCAACGTCGACGATCCGGTCGACTGCCTCACAGAGATCCATCGCGTGTTGAAACCCGGCGGTCGCGTTGTCGTGCTCGAGTTCGGACAGCCGAGTTCGCCACTGTTCGGCGCGCTGTTTCGCTTCTACTCGTTTCACGTCATGCCGTGGATCGGAAAGTTACTCACCGGAAATCGAGCGGCATACGAATACCTGCCGAAAACTTCCGCAGCGTTTCCCTCCGGCGTCGCATTTCTCGAGCTGATGCGCGGGGCACAATTTCGCGACCTCGCCGCCCGCCCGCTCTTCTTCGGAATTGCGTTTATCTATAGCGGAACGAAGTAGCTCCCCTGCCGCTCGACGTCGGCTCTCGAAGTCGGTTTCGCGAGTGAGATCAGGCGCACAAGTGCCCAGACCCCAGCATCTGCTGCCTAAAGGCAACGCTTGCACCGTGCTCTCTCATATTCTCACCGTCACCCGGCGATCGGACGCGATTCCCCATCATGGATTGCCGTGGTGCCCTCTGCTATATTTCACCCTTTCCAAGGGAGAGAACGATGAATACGACCTCAGGCGATCGGTGGATCATCGGTGTGAGTGGCGCGTCAGGCACGGTCTACGCCCGCCGTCTCATCTCAGCTCTCGTTCTCGGCGTGCCGGGAATCCAACTCGATGTCGTCATCACCGATGCAGCATTCCGAGTCTTTCAAGAAGAGGAGTCGCTCTTTCTTTCACAGCGAAATGCTTCCTCCGAAGGACTGCTTGGATTCCCCGGCTCGCAACTAACATTTCATAACAATCGAGACATCGGTGCGAGCATTGCGTCGGGCTCATATGCCACGCGGGGAATGATCATCGTTCCGTGTAGCATGTCGACGCTCGCCGCCGTGGCCACCGGCTATGCGGATAATCTCCTCCGTCGCGCTGCCGACGTCACGATGAAGGAACATCGCGAGATGATCATCGTTCCGCGTGAGACTCCCCTCAGCTCGTTGCACCTCGAACATCTCCTGACGCTCTCGAAGCGGGGCGCACAGATCGTTCCAGCCATGCCGGGTTTCTATACGCAGCCGCGAACCGTCGCGGAACTCGTCGATTCATTCGTCATGCGACTAGCCGATCACATGGGATACAAACTCAATATCGCTCCTCGATGGCCGCTCGAAGAAGAATCGATTTCGACCGAAGAAGTGCCGCTCTTGACCTAACTCTCGCGAGAAGTGTGGCGTATGGAAGAACCCGATTCGCCTCCCCGCGATAAGGGCACTTCATCGTTCCTTGAGAGCGCGAGTTCGAGATTCGGCCTCGGCGAGGTCTGGACCAGGTTAAGCTCCAAAGAAGCGCTGACGATTCGAGAGGCGACGGCGCTTCCGCGAGCACCGCTCTCCCTGCTCTTCCGATTTGCCTCGACCCGCACCACCTCGACCTCGACTGTGACAGTTCGACCGTTGATCTACTTGCCGCTTGCGGAATGGATTGAACGTTCTGGGGCTGCTGCCGCGTCGAGCCGGGCCGTCAAGGCGTGCGAGGCCGCGAGCGCCTCCGCCGAGATTCCCAACTTCTTCTTCGCAATCGATCGATGGAGCGGAAACTTTCGACTCGATATGCTCCTCGACGTCATTGCCACCGTCGTCTCGGTGCGAGGAGGCGATCTGCCGGTCACGCCGATCGGCCCGACGTCGAGCGATTTGGCGACCTTGCGCGACGCACAATCGGCCGACGGAACTCCCGAAGTACTCGCGTCGATTCTACGCCAGTTCAAGAGCTACGGTGTGCAGGCGATCGATGGTGGGACGAATGTGGAACTCCATGAGTTCGCCGCGCTCCGTGGTTTTCATTGTGCACTCGGGCATGACGTCTCAGAGCTCGTCGAATCTGCGATTCACGATCCCGCGGCACGGGACCTCGACACTGAGAGTTTCTCGCAAGCATACGAGGAGCGATTCGTCCTCGAACTGCTCGACGCACGTGAGCGCATCGGCGGAACTGGTAAGCTGGCCGCGTGGTTTCCCTGGTATCGCTCAGCGCTGCGCCAGTACCACCCGACGACCGACCAGGCGCTTGCCACTCCGCTCTTCCGTATCCTGATGCTCGCCCGCTTGATCCTCGGCGAGAGAACGAGCATCCGCGCCCCGGTCGGCCTTGTCGGCAGGAACTTGGCTCTCGTCGCGTCAACACTCGGTATCCGCGACCTCGGCTATGCGGCGCTCAACCTTGAGACATCAGAGTCGCTCGGCGTCGTTCGACTGTCCGAGTTAAAAACACTCGGCTTCCCAATGCTGACGGTTCACACGGCGACTCAGTTCGGCGAGGAGCGGGCGACATGACCGATTCTCCGAAAAGAGTTCGCGTCGCCAACGTGCAGTTTCTGGACAGCAGCGGCTATCGGCTGCTGTCCAAGCTGGACTGGGTTGACTACCGCGAATGTTCTCCCCTCGAATCCGCCGAGCAGCTTGCCGACGGCACCGTCGATGTCGCACTCATTCCCTTCGTTGAGTTCGTGCAGCACGGGGGCTATCGGGCCCTTCGTTACGGCATCTGTTCTCACGAGCAGATGCAGAGCGTATTGCTCATCTCGCAGGTTCCGCTGAAAGAGCTCGAGAGCGTGGTGCTTGATAAGAGCTCTCGAACCGGCGCTCTGCTCCTGCAGATCTTGCTTCGCGATTTCTACCCCGATCTGGCGGAGAAGCTGGAGGTCGTGCACGCGAACGCGGCAGACGTTCCGGGGATGGTTCACGGGACGCGCGGCGGGCTCGTCATCGGCGATCTCGGTTGGATGATCAGAAAGGATTTTCCGATCTACACAGACCTGACGCAGCTCTGGTTCGAGAAGACCGGCACGCCGATGATATTTGCGATATGGGCGTATCGACCGGATTCCCTGTCACCCGAATCAGTCGAGAAACTCGAAACTTCACTCACAGACGCACTGACCCACCAAGAGCTCTTCGCGCGCGACTGGGCCGAACGTCGCAATGCGAATCGAGATGCCGCGGCCCGCTTCGTCGTTGAGAACGTGCGATACGTCATCGACGCCGCCGTAGAGGGTGGCGCCAACGAGTTCATCCGTCGCGCAAACGCGAAGAACCTCTTGCCACGCTATACCCTGCGCGTGCACTCCCGTTCCACGGTGGTAAGCCCGGAGCCGCTCGACTCTCTCCTCGCGAGAGCCGCCGCGGGTGAACGCATCTCTGTTGCGGAGGCTCTCTTCATCTCGGAAGGCGCAACCCTCGCGGAACTCGCGCTGGCCTCCGATATTCGCCGCAACGACCTCGCCAAAATCGGGGGGGCTCCGTGGTTTAGAAACTTCGAGCTCGCGATAACCTTTTCGGAGGGTTCGAATCTCACGATCGATTCGCATGACGAGCAGCGGTTGCCATCGTATGTCGTTCCTTGGTCAGAGATTGGCGATCGAGTTGCCGAGCTCCCGCGCTTGCACAGTCAGCTTGTTTCGCTGATGAGCGTTTCGCATCCCGATATTGGACTCGAGTATTTCACCGGACTCCTGGAGCATCTTCGGGCGAGATTCCCCATGCGCTTCGCACTCCTCTCGGCCGAGGAGATTCTCGACCTTGCCCTCGGCTCTGGGCTTACGGTCACGGAGATTCTTCGTCGTCTCAAGACCGCCACGCTCGACCTCCTCGGCGGCGGAGTATCCCACCTGCTCGTTCGATCGGCGTGGTCGAGCGAACGACGAGGGAGGAGCTACGCTGACTGGATTGAAGTGCATCGCAGCGCTCATGCGCTCGGCCTTTCAACTATCTGCACGCTCCCGATTGCGAAGTCCGAATCGTGGGCAGACCGTCTTTCGCACTTGGCAAAACTGCGCCAGCTTCAGGACGAGAGCGGAGGGTTCGCATTTCTCTCGGTTGCTCCCGTCGGCCCGGATCTGCCCTCACCGAGCGAGTATCTGGCCGGCGTCGCCATCGCTCGGCTCTTCATCGATAACATTCCCTATCTCGAGGCGAGTCCGTTTGGTTACGGCACCCCTGTGGCAGAGCTCTCGCTGAACTTCGGCGCGAGCTGTCACGTGCAAGTGTAGAAATCTTGATCGAGAGGTGACAACGCCTTGCGCGGCGGGAACGGACGGTCTGCTAAACGATGACGGAATCGACCACGAGGCAGACGAAATACAGCGCGAGATAGATGAGCGAGAATCCGAAGACCTCCCACGCTCGCTTGGTTTGCTCCTCTCCAGTGCCGAGAGCGGCCGAGAGCTTGCCGACCTTATAAAGAAAGAGAAAGCCGAGCAGAGAGACTCCGACGAGGGTAAACATCCCGAGCGCAGGATGTGACCAAACGAGCAGCGCGCCCGTCGGAAGCAGAAGCGCCGCGTAGACCAACATCTGGTTCACGGTGACTCGATCGCCTGCCACAACGGGCAGCATCGGAATGCCGACCTTTCGATAATCCGCATTCTTGTTGAGTGCGAGCGCCCAGAAGTGCGGGGGTGTCCAAAGGAAGATGACGAGGAAGAGTGCGAGCGCGGTCAAATCGATGCTGCCGGTCACGGCAGCCCAACCGACGAGCGGTGGCACCGCGCCAGCGGCCCCGCCGATGACAATGTTCTGCGGCGTCGTTCGCTTCAACCACATCGTGTAGACGAAGACGTAAAACACGTGTCCAAACAGCGCGAGGCCCGCCGAGAGGAAGTTGAACCGAACCGCAAAGATCACGAGTCCGAGCATTCCGATCGCGACGGAGAAGAACAGCGCTGCTGGAATCGAGATTCGTCCGCGGGCGACGGGCCGATCCTTCGTCCGTTCCATCACTGCATCGATATCGTGATCCCAGATGCAGTTGAATGCCGCCGCCGAACCCGACACGAGCGCGCCTGCAATCAGCGCGAGGGCGATCTCTTCAAACGTCGCACCGCCCGCCGAAGCGAGGATCATCGGACAGCACGTGGAGACGAGCAAAAGGAGGATGACGCCGGGCTTTGTCAGACTGAGGTAGTCCTTCCCGATCTGCACCGCGTTGGCACGGCGCTCTACGCTCTCCTGCGAGGGAGAGAGGATCTCGTTCGAGACGAGCTGCCGCGCGACGTTGTCAGATCGACTCATACCTTCCGGACAATCTGCCAGCGTGGAGAGATCTGACCCTGTGCCGACGTCAGCCCGAAGAGGATGAGCTGTGCGAGCACGAGGTGGACCACGCTCATCGCTGGAGCGATCTTCATGTGAATATTACCGACGCCGATAATGATCTGGAGGAATATCATAAACACCATTCCTCCGAAATGGCCGCGGCGAGCGGCGATCCCCTCGGAACTCTTTCTGACAGCAAAAAACAGCCAGAGGACGACTGCGGTGAGCACGTATCCAAGCAGACGGTGGGAGATCTGCACAAGCTGATGAGAAGTCGCGTTCTCGGGGACGAGCGCCCCTCCGCACAGCGGGAAGTCGAGACAGGCCAGCGATGCTCCACTCGCGCCGACATACCCCCCAAGGATAATCTGCAGAGCGGTAGTCACGATTCCCAGAAGTAGCAATCCTCGCACCTTCGGCTCCGCGGTGATCAGGGGGCGGTTCTTATGGGCGAGCATCGCTTGAATCGTCGCGAGAGCGATGAGTTGAAAGAATAACGTTCCGAGCGTGAGGTGCGTCGTCACGATATGAGGATGCAGTTTCTGCGTGACCGTCAGACCGCCGAAGACTCCCTGCACGATGACAAGCGCGAGAAGACCAATCGAGAACTTCGCGAGCTTTGGCTGCGCCGCCCGTTCACGCCAACTCAGAGCGACGAGCACGATACACAGGAACCCAACGAGACTTGCGATGTATCGGTGAATCACCTCTTGAGGCACACCCGCGATGGAGAAATCCGGGACGACCACTCCGTAGCAAAGCGGCCAGTCAGGACACGAGAGCCCCGCGCCGGTGGTTCGGACATACGCGCCGAGCCCAACCAGGATCAGCGTCAGCACGCAAAGCGCCGCGAGCAAAATCTTAATGGCGCGGGATGGCGGTTGATGAGAGGCGGAATGTTCGGTGTTCACGCAAATATTCCATGAGATCTTTCGGTTTGTTTCGCCGCATGGTGGCGGAAAACGCGCCCCACGTCCAATGCGACCGGAGTCAATACCATAGGCGCTCCATGTGGCGGATATCCCCCACAACACGGGGTGTTTTCATGACCTCGCAGGACAACGAGAAGCCCTACTGCGATGAGACGCCCCAGGTTGAGTAGACATAGACGGGACACTCAGCGGAGCAGAACGCTTCACGGCACAGACGCCACCGGCGCCGCCGAGCCGTTGCGGATCTCTTGCCTCCCGAAAGTGAGAGAATAAGCTGCTCCGTCATCGTCGAAAGCGATCTTCTCGAACATTCCTGAGAATGAGTGCTGGGGGAGAAACTCTGCCGGACGCTCACCGCGGTGCAACGCCTGGTCGAGCATCCGTCAGGAGTCGATCGCTATCGCAACAAAGATCGGATTCGAGCGCGGAGCACCCTTTCTCCGCAGATTCGTGAGTTCGGCTCGGGAATCTGGTCGGATGTCATATCGGTCAGTGGAGTAAGGGAAGGTGCTGTTCAGAAACCTAAAACGGGCAAAAAGACGACTTCGGGCAATCCGTGTCATCAAGACCCAAAAACCTCACTTCGATCTGTCTTCCGACGGAGAACGGCTGGGAGGACGTTGGTTTAGCCAACTTCCTCCCGCCCTCCGCTCTGCTCGACCTCGTCAGACGATGTTCGCTCGCCATTCTCGCCGAAGATCATTGGCCATCCGCATCGTGAGCGAGACAGCCCAGATGAGGCTCGGGACGCTTAACACTCCGATCCCCGCGAAGGCGAAAATCAGAATGGGGATGCGATTGTCCCCGAGCTCTGGCGAAGCGCCGATCATCCAAACGACGATCGCCCAGCACAGGATGTTACTGAGCAGGGCCGGCACGGCGGTGAGGAAGAACCTCCGGCGCCACTTCGGCTCGAACACGTCCGTCTCCGAGCTCGCCGAACCCTTGAGTGACGCGGCGATGCTCACCATGTTGAGGAGTATCAGCGCCATGATCACGGCGATGAAGAAGAACCCCAGCGACTGAGTGACCGTCATGTCGGTACCCTAACCTTTCGCAGAAAAGCGGATGAATGTGTCCGAATGAAAACTGCACAGCACTTCCCGCGGATGTTGGGGCACATCAGCAGAAAGTGAATCGATCGACGACTCGCATAAAGATTGAGAGAGAACGGTTGCGAAGAATACCACACCCGATTTACGGCGCCAGGACCACCGATGTTTTGGTCGAGATTCTCGCGCCTTGGGCCATCCTCAAGTGCCGGACCCAACCCCCAAGGATCACTCTCTCGGCCCGTTGACGGCTCCCCGAGCACTGAGGCTTTGTGGTATCCGTTTCAAGAGCGAATCGAGCGGTGCGACTGCACATTTGAGTGAGACGATGGGCACCAAAACGAACGACGACGAATGCGCCGTGCGCATGCGCCAGACAGCGCATCTCACTTCGGCGACACGTCGACTTTTTTCGGAATCAATTGAGGCTCGAAGCTCCTCATCTCTCTGAGCGAGAGTTGCAGTGGGAAGCCGCTCGTAGAATCTATGCCGACAGTCCGCAAGTCCTCGAGTTTCTCAACCGCGAAAGACTGTCAGACTCCTCTCGACACAACTCGCAGACGCAAGGACACGAACCAACCGAATAGTCGCCTCGTCGGTGTTATCGGGGGAAAGTCTTCAGGTAGCCCCGAATCTGATCACGAATCTCTCGAAACGACGCGAGCCGCTGCTCTTCGGTGCCTTCCGTCGCCGCCGGATCGCCAAATCCACGATGTATTCGCTCCCCATGCCCTGGAAATATCGGGCAACTCTCATTTGCGTTGTCGCAAACGGTGAGCACGTAGTCGAAGCGTTGATCAGCAAACTCGTCCACGACTTTTGAGCGGTGGCTGGACAGATCAATTCCGATCTCCTTCATCACGGCAATAGCCTCTGGCCGCACCAACGTCGCTCGTGTCCCTGCGCTTTCCACCTCAAATTCATCTCCGCGGTCCGCGCGAAGGAGACCTTCCGCCATCTGGCTTCGCGCCGAGTTTGCCGTGCACAAAATGAGCACTCGCTTTTTCATAACAAACCTCAATTGTTCGCTTGGGCCGGGAACCAATGCCGCGTTCGATTGCATGCGCCACACACGGAGAGCATCACCGGAACTTCGACGAGCACGCCAACAACCGTCGCAAGCGCTGCACCTGAATCGGGCCCGAAGAGCGCGATTGACGTCGCCACCGCGAGCTCGAAGAAGTTGGACGCGCCGATGAGCGCACCCGGCGCCGCGACGGCATACTCCACTCGAAATGCGCGCATCAGGCCATACGTTAGCGATGCGTTAAAATAGACCTGCAGCGTGATCGGGACTGCTATGAGCAGCACATGGAAGAGTCGACCGGTAATGTTGTCCGCCTGAAATGCGAAGATGAGCACAAGCGTTGCGAGCAGCGCTGCAATGGTCACCGGGGCAAATCTCGGCAGTAGCGAAGACTGAAACCACACCTCGCCGTGTTTCCCCACGAGCACCATCCGCAGTATCGAGCCGAGGACGAGAGGAATCACGATGAAGACCGTCACGGAGTAGAGCAACACTTCGAACGGAACATGCAGCGACGAAGCGCCGCTGACGAGAAGCTGCACGATCGGAACAAACAAGATGAGCATGATCAGATCATTCACTGAAACCTGAACCAGCGTATAGGCTGGATCTCCGTCCGTGAGCTGGCTCCACACGAAAACCATCGCAGTGCACGGTGCCGCCGCGAGGATGATGCACCCGGCAATGT
>JADYYL010000182.1 GCA_020853655.1 Deltaproteobacteria bacterium | reverse complement strand
CGCTTCATCGATTTCCCGCGCTCCCTCCGTGTCCATGCTCAGGAAGTAGAAGCTGCGCAGGCACGGTATCTGAGGAAGCACGCGATCAAGAGTGATGAGGTTACCCACACCTCAGCGGAATCCTCCGGCACCGAAGACGCTCCAGGCGCTCAATCGTAGCCCTTCAGCGTCCTCGCCCACAGATTTGAGCCGCGAGTGGAGCAACGCTTCAAGACCTGCTACACTCGCCTCGCATTTGTTCCCACCCAAACTTTACGGGCCCGTAGCTCAGCTGGGAGAGCGCGACACTGGCAGTGTCGAGGTCGTCGGTTCGATCCCGATCGGGTCCACTCAAGTTCGTTTTGAACGCGCAACTCATCCTGAAGAGTTTGCTCATGCGTCACTCGCCTCTGATTATCGTTTCACGACGCAACTCGATCTTCGCATGAGCGATACAATGGATCATCCCATCCGCATCGTTCCTGCCGATCCCTCCGCTGCGGAATCCTTCTCCCGTTTTTGCCAACCGATCTATGAAGCGGTCTATCCGAACGCAAAGTACGGAATGCTCCCGGAGCACTACTCTCTCGACATTTTTCTCACTGACGACACACTCAACTACTTCCGCAAATTGCTTACGACGTCCAACTCTCACGGAGCGTGGCTTGCGTACTCCGGAACAGAGATCATCGGCAGCGTCGCGATCACTGACGAAGGCGACTTCGTCGAAGCACGATGTTTCTATGTCCGGCAAGATCTTCAGGGCATCGGCCTTGGCCGCAGACTCTGGAATGAGATCTTGAACTGGTGGGATGGCTCAAAGCCCCTACGTGTGGAGGTTGCGGAAACGAACGAGCGGACCATCGGTATCTATGAACGGTGGGGCTTTCGGCGAGTGGAAGAGCTTGGCGTAAGGCTCCGACACTGGCCTGAATGGCCGGAGGGAGTGCAAAACGGATTCATCTTTCTCGCCGTAAACTTGAAGGAAGCGCACCTAAATTACTTCAATCGAAAGAGAAGTCGCGTTGGGTGAGTCCGCTACGGACTCCGATTGAACGCTCTGTTGGCGGATATCAGGCCGTTGCTCTTCGTTTCTCGGAATGCTTTGCAGACACTAGTTAAACGGACTTCCTCTCCCCAGTCTTTTGAAAAACTCGTCGAGGAAGGCACGCGTAACGTTCAAACTCAACCGACCCAGATCGGCGCTCAATGCGGCGCTCGGGAAGTAGATCGCTTTCGCCCCTGGGAAAGGGGAGAGCCGAAGCTTATACGACCTGAGTTTACCGACCCACTCTTCCTCGGAAGGGTCGAAAGGAGCGCATGCTTTGGGTTTGTAGTGTATCAGGCTGTTGCGAAGCTTCACGACGAGAGAGGCGTCTTGACCCGGGTTCCGACCGAGGTCAAAGGGTTCCAGTTTCAGAAGATTCAGCACCATATTGAATTTTTCGATGGTGCCCCTTTTGTCGTCAATATCGCTCGCGAACAGCTTTAGATATTCCCTGTCCTCAACGGCAACCCCATTGCTCCCATGATGCCAACCCGGCCCGGCAACTGAAACTGTGTATAAGGATGTCTCCATCGCTGCGCAGCACTGCAGGATGACTGCGGTTACCAAACCCTTGTGTTTCACCTCCGCAGTAGCCTCCTCTTCCCCGGTATACATTCCATTCCGGCAGTTAGACTCAAGCTGCAGGGCTTCTTCAATGAAGAGATTGCTGGCAGCCAGAAACTGCGGTGCCATATCATAGGTCACCGACATCGATCCGCGAGCTTTGATCGTCATGGAGTTACATCTTCTGTAGACACTACCGAATCGCCTCAACGCGCCGCCGCACTCGCTCCAGTCCCAGCACCTGCATCACACTAAATAGATCCGGGCATTCCCTCCGACCTGAGGCCGCGACGCGAAGTACCATCGTGATGTCACCCACGTGACCGGGGTACAAGCCAGGATTCTTCTTGAACTCCTTGACCTCAGGAGCAAAGCCCAGGGCGCCAGCGATCTGCTTGCACTTGTTGAACCACACGGGGTTTGGATCTGCAGGATCGTAGCTCTCCAAGTAACGCCGGCCGAGTTCGACTCGCTTCTCCGGCGGCACATTCTCTGGCCAGGGGAAGTCGGTTACTGCGGAGAACTCCTCGTCGTAGAACCAGATCAGTTGGGGGCGAAGTTCCCGCCAGCTCCCAATCCGTTTGTTCCCTCGTCCCGTATCCCGCTCGATGTTGAGGGAGGCGCGCGTGTACTCCGGATACTTCATCATAAGGGCGGCAAGCGGCGTGTCGAACTGCTTCGCCCAGATAAGGCCCTGTTCGTAGATCTCCTCGACCGTAAAGCGCGCAACAGTCTCCTTGCTCACGTCGGCAAGCTTGACCAGATCAAACATCGCAGCAGCCTGACTGAACTTCTCGGTGCGGAGAATAAAGTTGGTCGCCGGCTCGAACGGATGCGCTTTACGCCAGTCCTCGAACGGCGAGTTTGCAATGTTCAGGAGGTAGTCGATCAATGCAGCTTCGGGGAACCCGGACTCTTGTATCAGATCGATGTTTGCTTCCGGATCCTTGCGCTTCGAGAGTTTGCGGCGACTCTCAACCATTCGCGTTGCGCCAGTGTCCTCGTCTTTCTCTTCGCGCATCTCGATCTTGGAAAGGGGGCCCATATGAAAGAGCCGAGGCGATCGGATGCCAAGAGCCGCGTAGATCTGCATGTAGAGCGGCACAGAAGAGATGTATTCGTCACCACGGATAACATCCGTAATGCGCATCAGGTAATCATCGATGATGTGCGCAAAGGTGTAGAGCGATCCGCCGTCGGATTTGATGATCACCGCATCGATGGTGTTCGACGGTGCAGAGATGGCGCCTTTAACACCGTCTTCCCAGAGACAACGCTCCTCCGAATCGCCATACGAGCGAAAACGAATGACGAACTGCTGACCCGCATCGAGAGCTGCTTGGATCTTCGCTAGCGGGGCATCTCGCCACTGCGCCCAGCGGCCGTAGTATCCAGGACGAACTTTCATTGCCCGCTGCTCTGCTTCGTTCCGAGCGAGATCCTCAGCGGTGCAGAAACAGGGGTAGGCATACCCCTCTTCAATCAGCTCGCGCGCAAAACTCCGATACATCTCAAGGCGCGCAGTCTGTTTGTAGGGCCCGTAGTCGCCGATCTCAACCACATTGCCATCGCGGAGCACGAACCCTTCGTCCGGATGAAGCCCATACCGATCGAGCGTGCGGATGATCTGCGCGGTGGCTCCCTCGACCTCTCGCTTCTCATCGGTATCCTCGATGCGGAGGACATAGATGCCGCCTGACTGATGGGAGAGGAACCAGTTCACCATCGCCATGTAGACCGTACCAACATGGACGAAGCCAGTTGGGCTTGGGGCGATCCGGAGCACCTTCGCACCTTCCGAAACGAGGCGTTGCGGATATCGAGCCTCTAGCTCGTCCGGCGTAACGAGCGGCTCGCGATAGAGAAGTTGAGCAAGCGCCTTCCGCTCGTCGGCGGAGAGAGACGAATGTGGCGGGCGGTGGGAACTGTGGTGTCGTGAACTGATGACGTTTCTCCTGGGCAAGTTGTCAGAGTATCGGGATCTGGAGGTGACGCAAGTGGCGGCCCAGCGTGTTACTGCCGATGGGGTCCACATGAACGGGCGCAAGGACGAGAATAGTCAATCGCTCTTCTCGCTTCTCGGACAGAAAGCATCCCCCACGCCGAAGCGAGATCGAGTTTCCGGCCCCCTCGACCTCTCGTTGCTTTAACGCTGCGACAGACGCTATCGCTCATTCAAACTATCCCAAGCAAAGTCGATACAATTGCGAGTCGGCCCAAATGCTCCAACCGCCCGAGGCTCACCCGTGGATGACTTCGCTACAGACGAGACTTCCAGAACGACCACCCGAGTCAGATGTCCGATTGTGAGAGACTCCAAGCGCGCACTTCGAGCAGCTCAGTTTCTTAAGTCGTCTCAATGGTGGTTATAAAGGGTGCAAATACTCTACCTTCGACCTGAAAGAGCATCGATGAGCGAGGTATTCACATCAAATCTGGCGGTTCCTGCATCACCGCCGCACAGGCGAACCCCCTGACATCATAACAAGGGCGTAGATTCTCACGAGGTTTTCCATGAGCTATCCCCTCCGATCTCTCGCTCTTCTCGCGGCACTCTTTCTGCCAAGCACGCTGACACACGCGGCGGACATTACGGTCAATCCATCAACGACCTATCAGACCATGCGCGGTTGGGAAGTCATGGGAGAAGGCGCCATCATCGAATCGTGGCCTCGATTCCTTACCTATCAACAAGCAGCGCTCGATAAGGTGGTTGAAGCCGGGCAGAACCGCATTCGACTGGAAGTTCGTGCGGGCATCGAGAATCCCGTCGATGCCTTTGCCAATTGGCAAGCAGCGGGATACCCACCGGGACCATCGACGCAGTATCAAACGTGGCGTGCAAAACGTTACGAAACGATCAACGACAACAACGATCCAAACGTGATCAATCCCGCTGGATTTCACTTCACGGAGCTCGATCAGACAATCGATCTCATCGTAAACCCGTTGCGCGCGAAGTTGGCGGCGAAAGGCGAGTCGCTCTACGTCAATTTGAACTACGTCGCGTT